>NZ_JACYNS010000007.1:0-66576 GCF_014839405.1 Frigoribacterium sp. CFBP 13605
TCGCCCACGGACGCCGCGGCCCCGGGCCCCACGGCCGCGACCACGCCGTCGCGCACGACGACGTCCGCGACGCGACCCGCGCCTCCGGACCCGTCCCAGACCGTCCCGCCCGCGAGCACCAGCGTCGTCACGGGGACGCCGTCGTCACACGGACGCCGCCGTCACGGGAGCACCGCGGTCGTCGCCAGGACGGGTGCGCTACTCGAAGCGCTGCCACACGGGCTTGTTCGCGTAGGTGTAGCGGTAGTAGTCCGCCAGCTGCAGCTGCGACGCCGCGGCTTCGTCGACGACGATCGTGGCGTGCCGGTGCAACTGCAACGCGCTGCCGGGGCACATCGCGCCGAGCGGCCCCTCGATCATGCCCGCGACCGCCGACGCCTTCGACGACCCCTGCGCCACGAGCACGACCTCGTGCGCGTCGAGGATGGTGCCGAGCCCCTGCGTCAGGCAGTGCGTGGGCACCTGCGACGGGTCGTCGAAGAACCGGGCGTTGTCGGCCCGGGTCTGCGGGGCGAGCGTCTTGATGCGGGTGCGCGACGCGAAGGACGAGGTGGGCTCGTTGAAGCCGATGTGCCCGTTCGCCCCGATGCCGAGGATCTGGATGTCGATGCCGCCCGCGTCGGCGATGGCCCGCTCGTACTCGACGACCGCGGCCTCGACGTCGGAGGCCCGCCCGTCGGGCACGTGGACCTTCGACGCGTCCATGCCCAGGGGCACGACGACGTCGCGCTCGATCACCGAGGCGTAGCTCTCGGGGTGCTCGAGCGGGATGCCGACGTACTCGTCGAGCGCGAACCCGGAGGCGCGGCCGAAGTCGAGTTCGCCCGCCGCGACCCGGGCCGCGAGCGACGCGTAGATGCCGGTGGGCGACGACCCGGTCGCGAGGCCCAGCACGGCCTCGGGGTCGCGCTGGACGACGGACGCGATCTTGAGGGCGGCGACACGGCCGACCTCGTCGGCGTCGCGGACGATGACGATCTCCATGGGGCTCCTTGCTGCCGAGGCGTCAGACGATGTTGGCCACGACCGACGCGATGTACGCCTCGCGTTCTTCGCGTGAGGCCGGCCGCCCGGGCACGCCCGGACGCTGCTGCCACGGTAGCGGCCCCGACTCCCGCCGGTACTCGACGCCGAGGGCGTCGAGGCGTCCGAGGTGCACGGCCAGCCGTGTGGAGAAGTCGTCGAAGTCCCGTGGTTCGGTCGTCCACAGCGCCTCGGCGACGGCGCACAACCGGGGGAACGCGAAGAAGTCGACGGTGCGGGGCGAGTCCATGTGCTCGGTCCAGATGTTGGCCTGGCCTCCGAGCACGTGACGGGCCTCGTCCTCGGTGAGCTGCGCGGGCACCGGTTCGAACGCGAACACGTCGGCCAGGGTGAGCGGGATCGACACCGGGATCGGTTCGTCGGGCCCGTCCGACTGCCGGTAGTCGAGGTAGACCTGGTCGTCGGGACACGCCACGACGTCGTAGCCGCGTCGTGCCGCCGTGATCGCGCCGGTCATGCCCCGCCACGACGCGACCGTCGCGCCGGGTGACATCGTGGCGTTCCCCTCGAGGATCTCGTCCCACCCGAAGGTGCGGCGCCCGGCCGCGGTGAGGTGCGCGTCGAGCCGCCCGATGAACCACGCCTGCAGCTCCTCCTCGTCGGCGAGGCCGCGGTCCCGCATGAGCTCCTGCGTGCGCGGGTCGGCCCGCCACTGCGCCTTGGGGCACTCGTCGCCGCCGATGCCGATCCAGGTGCCCGGGAAGAGCTCCATCACCTCGTCGAGCACGTCGGTGTAGAAGTCGACGGTCGTCTGCTCGGTGTTGAGGACGTCCTCGAAGATGCCCCACTCGGTCCCCACGGCGATCTGCCGGGGCGACGCCACGGGCGTCCCGCCGACCTCGACGGCGCCGACGCCGAGGTGCGGGTACGCCGTGATCGCCGCCATCGAGTGGCCGGGCACGTCGACCTCGGGCACGACCGTGATGTGGCGGGCCGCGGCGTAGGCGACCACCTCGCGGATGTCGTCCTGCGTGTAGAAGCCGCCGTGCGGTCGGCCGTCCTGGGTCGCGTCCGGCCCCGCCCCCACCTGCGACGACCCCCGCCACGCGCCGACCGAGGTCAGGCGCGGGTACTTCGTGATCTCGATGCGCCAGCCCTGGTCCTCGGTGAGGTGCCAGTGCAGCGTGTTGAGGCGGTGCAGGGCCATGAGGTCGACGAACCGCAGGACGTCGTGCTTGGGCAGGAAGTGCCGGGCGACGTCGAGGTGCGTACCCCGCCAGCCGAAACGTGGTCGGTCCTCGACGTCGACGGCGGGCACGACCCAGTCGACCCCGGGCACGAGGGCCGTCCGGTAGGCGGCCGCGGGCAGCAGCTGTCGCAGCACCTGTGCCCCGTGGAACGCGCCGGCCGCGTCGCCACCGGTGATGCGCACCCCCGCGGGTCGCGCCTCCAGCCGGTAGGCCTCGGCGCCGAGCGAGGCGTCCAGGTCGAACGAGATGCCGGTTCCGTCGGCGCTGCCCTCGCGGAGCGGCAGGCCGGTCGCGGGGCGCAGCGCCTGCTGCAGCCAGGCGACGACGCCGGCCAGCTCGTCGGGCGCCGAGACGCGTGTCGCGGAGTCGAGCCGGAACGCCCCGGAGGCGCGGGTCAGCCGGGCAGGACGCGGCACGATCGCGACCGGTGCGGTCTCGGGGGTCGCGGTGCCGGCCCGCTTGGTGGTCGAGGGGGTCGAGGAGTCGGTCGTCACGGGGTCAGCCCTTCACGGCGCCGGCGGACATGCCGGTCACCAGGTTGCGTTGGATGATCATGAAGAAGACGACGACCGGCAGGGAGAACAGCACCGAGGCCGCCATCTGTCCGCCGAAGTCGGTGCCGCTGGTCGGCGTGCTGAACGAGGCCAGCCAGACCGGCAGCGTGTACATCGACTGGTCCTTCATGAACGTGTAGGCCACGAGGTAGTCGTTCCACGCGGCGATGAAGGCGAAGATGCTCGTCGCGATCATGCCGGGCAGCACGAGCGGGAACATGATCCGCGTCAGCACCTGCCAGGTGCTCGCGCCGTCGAGTTGCGCGGCCTCCTCGACCTCGACCGGGATCGCCAGGAAGAACCCGCGCATCACCCAGATCGAGAAGGGCAGCGTCGACGCGACGTACGCCAGGATGAGCCCGCCGTAGGTGCCGAGCAGCCCGAGGCTGTTGAAGATCAGGAACTGCGGGATCAACAGGGCCGTCGCCGGCAGCATCTGCACGATCAGGATGAACACCATGATCGTGCGCCGCCCCCGGAACCGGAACCGCGACAGGGCGGCCGAGGCGAACAGTCCGAGCACGATCGAGAAGACGACGGCCCCGACCACGACGATCACGCTGTTGCGCAGGTTCGTGAAGAAGTCGGACTGCGTCACCGCGACGACGAAGTTGTCGAGGGTCGGGTTCTGCGGCCAGAACAGCGGGGTCGCCGTCATCACCTCGGGGCGCGGCTTGAACGCCGTGTTGACCATCCAGTAGACGGGGAACAGCCACACGAGGCTGAAGACGATCGCGATCGCGTTGCTGACCCAGCGGGGCTTCCGGCGGCGACGGGTCGGGCGGGCGGGCGACGGGCGGCCGGTGCCGTGGCCCGAGCGCGCCTCCTTGCTTCTCTCGTCGCGCGCGACGGTCTCGGTCGTCGTGGTGCCGACGCCGGCGGGTGCGGTCGTGGTCACAGGTCTTCTCCGGATCGGACGAGGTTGCGGACGTAGAACGCGGTCAACACGACGAGCAGCAGGGTGGTGACCACCGAGATGGCGGCGCCCTGCCCGATGTCGAAGCCGACGAACGCGGTGACGTAGGTGAAGACGCCGAGGGTCGAGGTGGCGTCGTCGGGGCCGCCGGCCGAGACGAGCCAGATCTGGTTGAAGACGTTGAAGTCCCAGATGATCGACAGGATCGTGATCAGCAGCAGCGTCGGCTTGAGGAAGACCAGGGTGACGGTCCGGTACACGCGCCACTCGCTCGCCCCGTCGAGCCGCGCGGCCTCTTTGTACTCGAGCGGGATCTGCGTCTCGGCGGCGTACATGGTCAGCGCGATGAAGGGCACCGCCTGCCACACGATCAGCAGCCAGATGCTCGTGTAGGCGAGGGCCGCGTCGTTCGACCAGTCGACGTTGGTCATGTCGCCCACCAGGCCGGTCCGGGTCAACAGCCAGTTCACGACGCCGTAGCCGGGCTGGAACAGCCACTTCCAGACGATCGACGACGCCACGTTGGGCATCGCCCAGGCGAGGATCAGCACGACGGTCACCGTGTAGCGCATCGGCGTGCCGAGTCGGGTGAGCAGGTGCGAGACGCCCGTGCCGATCAGGACGCTGCCGCCGACCATCGCGGCCGTGAAGACCAGCGTGCGGACGAGCGACCACCAGAAGTCGGTGTCGGCCAGCAGGGTCGCGTACTGCTGCACGCCGACCGAGTCGTACGCGCCGGTGAAGAGCGAGCGCTGGTCGTAGTCGGTGAACGACGTGAAGACCAGGAACACGATGGGCGCGACGGTCACGGCGAGCAGCACGATGCCCGCGGGCGACAGCAGCCAGAGCGGGGCGAGCTGGCGCTTCCCGCCGGGGCGCACCGGGGCCTTCCGTCCGGCCTTCGGGCGCCGGCCGCCCTTCTGGTCGGGTGCCGCGCCGGGCGGGGTCTCGGTGAGACCGGGGGCGATCGAGAGGGCCACGGTTCCTCTTTCGGTTCGAGTCCAGGAGGTGCGGGTCGAGGGGGCGGGAGCGTCGCGCGATCAGGTGGTCGCGTGACGCCCCCGGGGTGCTGCCGAGGGCTCGGTGCTAGTCGTTCAGCGCCTCGTCGGTGGCCTCGTCGAAGGACTTCGCGGCCGCCTCGGGCGACTTCGAGCCCGAGACCACCGAGGAGAAGAGCTGGTTGATGCTCTTGTCGCCCTCGAGGGCCGCCCAGTTCGCGCTGGCCGGGGTGGCCTTCGAGTTGAGGGCGGCGTCGAAGAAGCCCTTCTGGATCGGCGTCACCACGCTGCCGGCCGCCTCGATGCCCTCTTCGCTGTTCGGGATCCAGCCGTCGTTGCCCACGACCCACTCGCTCTGGATGTCCGGGCTCGTGGCGATCTTGGTCCACTGCAGGGCCAGGTCGGAGTTCTGGCTCTTGGCCGCGATGCCCCAGTCCGAGCCGCCGAGCATGACCGGCTGCGTCTCGCCCGACTTGCCCGGCATCGGGAACGTTCCGAAGTCGTCGTCGGTCAGGGCGGGGTTGGCCTTCTGGATCAGGTCGATCGAGCCGTTGGTGTGCAGGATCGTCGCCGTCTTGCCGTCCGCGAAGACCTGCGTCTGGTCGGGGGCGTCGGTGTCGAGGGTCTGCGAGGCGGGCGTCGAGTAGGCGTTCTGGAACTCGGTGAAGTCGGCCAGTCCCTGCTGCGCCTCGTCGCTCGCCAGGCCCGCCTTCCAGGTGCCGTCGCTCGACGTGGCGATCTCTCCGCCGGCGTCCCAGACGAACTGCATGCCCGCGTACCAGTACTGGCCGGGCAGGTAGAACGCCGAGAAGTCGGACGCCGTGTTCGCGGCCTTCACCTTGTCGAGGTCGGCGGTGAGCTCGTCGTAGGTGGTGGGCGCCTCGGTCACGCCGGCCTCGGCCCACATCGTCTTGTTGTAGATGACGGCGCGGGCACCGGCGAAGCCGGGCACGGCGTAGAGCGAGTCGTCGACGGTCGCGGGCTCCTCGAGGCCCGTCAACCAGGTCTGACCCTGCTCGAGGTCGTCGCGGTACGACGTCAGGTCGAGGAGTGCACCGTTGGCCGCGTAGCTGGCGACCTGCGTGTTGCCGAGGTCGAGCACGTCGGGTGGGGTGCTCGTGGCGAGTGCCGTGCTGATCTTGGTGGTGATGCCGTCCCACTGCTGGATCTGGACGTCGACGTCGGCGCCCGTCTGCTTCGTGAACTCCTCGTTGACGGCATCGATGGTCTCGGGCGTGTAGTCGCCCGTCATCACCCAGACAGTCAGGGTCTTGCCGTCACCCTTGGTGGTGGGCACGGCCTGGGGTTCGTCGGACGAGCTGCCGCCCGTGCCCGAGCTCGAGCAGGCGGACAGGGCGAGTGCCGCGGCCAGGCCCAGGGCCCCGACCGCCGTGTAGCGTTGGATTCGCGATTTCATCTCCTCGTTCTCGAAGCGGGGATGCCGCATCGCTGTGGTCCCGGCCCGCGCTCGCACAAGCGTCGGGTCGGGAATGCGGCACGGGCCGAGGCCCTCGCCGCCTCCGGGGGTGGACCCCCGAGGTCTGTGGTGGGGCGGTCGCCCCGGGCGAGCCGGGCACCGGGCGTGCCGACGCCGGGCGTGCCGACGCCGGGCGTGCCGACGCCGGGCTCACGTCAACCCCAGTTCGGCCTGCAGCACGAACGACGCGGCGCCTCGCAGGGCGAGGTCGGTGCCGCTGCCCGCGATCCGCATCGTCAGGCCGTTGCTGACGGCGGACAGCGTGCGCTGCCGGACGGTCTCGCGGGCTGCGCGCAGCATCGCGCCCTCGACCAGGTCGGCCGGGCCCGACAGCACGACCTCGTCGATGTTGAGCGCGCTGACGATGGGGGCGAGCACCATGCCGAGCGCGCGACCGGCCTCGTGGAGGACGGCGCCGCGCGATCCTTCGTCGTGCTGTCGGAGGCGCGCCCTCAGCTGCGGGGCGGCGATGGCCTCCTCGAGGCAGCCGCGTCGGCCGCACGCGCACACGTCGCCGTTCTCGTCGACCGTCACGTGCCCGATCTCGCCGGCCGAGAACTGGTCGCCCTCGACGAGCGCACCGGCGACGATCAGCCCGACCCCGACACCGTGGTCGATCGTGACGACGATGAGGCTCTGGCCCGCCGGAGACCGCCCGTCGCCGCTCTGCCCGGCTGCAGCCGGTCCGGTCGCGCCCGGTCCGGTCGCGCCCCGCCCGGTCTCATCGTTCCCGACCTCCTCGCCGAAGGTGCGGATTCCCATCGCCGCGGCGTTGGAGTCGTTGCCCACGTGGACGGGCAGACCGGTGCGGGCCGACAGTCGGGACCGCAGCGGGAGGTCGTACCAACCGAGGTGGACGGCCGTGCGCACGACGCCGTCGTGGTCGACGATGCCGGGGGTCGCGACGCCGACCCCGAGCAGCCGGCGGGTCGTCCGCGAGGCGAGGTCGTCGACGAGCCGCTCGACCAGGCTCACGGCGGCCTCGCCGACGGCCCCGTCGAGCTCGACCCCGGCGCGCTCGACGACCCCGCCCCGCAGGTCGACGACGGCCCCGACGAAACGCTCGGCACTCGACAGGTCGACCGTGACGATGTGGAAGGCGTCCGACTCGATGCCGACGAGCGTCGCCGGCTTGCCGACCCGCGCGTCGTCGCGGACGCCGAGCTCGCGGGCGATGCCGTCGTCGATGAGTTCGGCGACGAGGGCGGAGACGGTGGGGCGCGTCAGACCCGAGCGACGCGCGAGGTCGGCTCGACTCATGGAGCCGTCGCGGTACAGGGCCTGCAGGAGGAGGGACCGGTTGTGGGCGCGGACCGGCGGCTGCTGCTGCCGGGTGATCGTCGTGCTGGTCACGGGCGCGTCCTCTCGTCTCGGCATCGTCGCCGACCTCGGACCCGGTGAGAGGGCCCGTCGGCAGCGGTGCCGGGTGGCGTCGCCGTGGTGGCGTGCCGTTAGTAAATGGGCCTTACAAACACGTGTCAAGGTGCGTGGCGGCGAGTTTACGCACACGAAACACCGGCGGTCAACACCCGAAACACGGCGACCCACGAGCCGCGACCCCTTGCCGCGACAAGGTTCGTAAGCTTTACTAACAAACATGTCCACGCTCGCCACCGTGTCCGTCGCCGCGCCTCACGGCGCCGTCGGCGGTGCGCCGGCGGGACCGTCCGCAGCCGGGTCGACGGAGTGGCCGTGAGGGTCGGCCTCGACATCGGCGGCACCAAGATCGACGCGGTCGTCGTCGACGGGTCCGGAGCCCCCGTCCATCGCCTCCGCCTGCCCACGGGGTTCGGCCCCGATGCCGTGCTGACGAACGCGGCCACGGCGGTCGCCTCGTTGGCGGACCGCTCCGGCGTCGCCGTCGAGGCCTTCGAGTCGGTCGGCGTCGGCATCCCCGGCCTCGTCGACGGCACGACGGGTCGCGTGCGGCACGCCGTGAACATCGGCTTCGACGACGTCGCCGTGGGTCCGACGCTGAGCGCCCGGCTCGGGGTCCCGGTCCGGGTCGAGAACGACGTCAACGCGGCCGCGCTCGGCGCGTACCTCGCCATGTCGCTGTCGGGGTCCGTCGGCTACCTCAACCTCGGCACCGGCCTCGCTGCCGGCCTCGTCGTCGACGGCGAACTCTGGCGCGGCTCGCGGGGCGTCTCGGGCGAGATCGGTCACGTCCCCGTCGACCCCGGGGGCGAACTCTGCCCCTGCGGGCAGCGCGGTTGCCTCGAGACCGTCGCGGCCGGTGCCGCGGTGTCCCGTCACTGGCCGACGGAGGGGGCGTACCCGGCCGTGGCGCTGTTCGCGGCGGCCGACGCCGGCGACCCCGAGGCCGTCCGCGTGCGTGCCGACCTCGCGGCGGGGGTGGCGGCCGCGGTGCGCCTCCTCGTCCTGACGACCGACGTGGACTCCGTCGTGATCGGCGGCGGGCTCAGCAACCTGGGTCGCCCCCTGCTCGACGACGTCGCCGGGGTGCTCGACCGGTGGGCGGCGGGGTCGCCGTTCCTCGCCTCGCTCGAGCTGTCGTCGCGCATCGAGCTGCTGCCGCCGGGGTTCCCCGTGGCGGCCGTCGGTGCCGCGACGATCGGCGCCCGCGGGCCCGCGACGGCCGTCGCCGCCGCCCTCTGACCGCCACCACGACCCTGCGCCCCACGCCGCCACACCGCCACACCGCCACACCGCCACACCGCCACACCGCCACGAGATGGTCACAGCACCAGGAGAAAACCTGGTGCTGTGACCATCTCGCGGTGCGGTGTCCGCCGGTGCCGCGCTACGCCCGGGCCACCCGCAGCGTCACGATCTCGAACGGGCGCAGCGTCAACTCGACCGCGGAGCCCGACGCCCACCGACCGGCCCCGGCCGTGCCCGACGCCAGCTCGCGCTCGATGAGGTCGGTGCGCCACGCCTCGCCGAACCCGCTGTCGGCGTCGACCGTGACGGTGGTGGCCGCCCGAGCACCGCGAGCCTCGTAGAGCCGCACGATCAGGTCGCCCGACCGGTCCTCGGCCAGCTTGACCGCCTCGATCAGCACGGCCGGCGACGACGACGACACCAGCGGAGCGACCCCGGCGCCCGACGACCCCTCGACCCGTCGGACGGGCAGGTTCATGCGGTAGCCCGCGGTCGCGGCGTCGAGCACGTCGGGCGCGACCCGCACGGACGAGCGCAGCACGTGCCGCCCCTGGTCGGCGTGCGGGTCGGGGAACGTCGGTGCCCGCAGCAGCGACTGGCGCACGAGCGTCGTCGTGCCGCCGTCGCCGCCCTCGGCCGTGTCGCGGGTGCTCCGCGTGATGTCGTGGCCGTAGGTGGCGTCGTTCGCCACGGCCACGCCGAAGCCGGGCTCGGCGACGTGCACCCAGCGGTGTGCGACGGTCTCGAACCGGGCGAAGTCCCACGACGTGTTCTGGTGGGTCGGGCGCTGCACGTGACCGAACTGCACCTCGGAGGCCGCCCGGTCGGCGTGCACGTCGAGCGGGAACGCCAGCTTGAGCAGCTTCTGCCGTTCGTGCCAGTCGACCTCGGTCTGCACGTGCAGTTCGCCCTCGCCGTCGTCGAGCCACCAGCGCTGCACGATGGTCGAGTCGCCGATGCGGCGGGTGACGACGAGCGCGCCGCCGTCGACGACGACCGACTCGGCCTCGACCAGGTCGGTGCGGACGTTCTTGTAGGCCTGGTCGACGTCCCAGGCGTCCCACTGGTTGGGGGTGTCGCGGAAGAGCTGCAGCAGCCCGAGCCGGGCTCCCGGGGCGACGAGGTCGCGTCCCGACGTGGCGTCGACGAGCGAGGCGACCAGGCCGTCACCGTCGAACACCGCACGCACGGACCCGTTGTCGAGCACCCAGCCGCCGTCGGAGGCCACCGGTGCCACCGACCCGACCCCCGCCTCCTGGGCCCGTCCCGCGGCCGACCCGGCCGCGGCGTCGACCCCGGCCGACGGGACCGGCCCGGCGTTGAACGTGGTCGTCGCCGACCCCGTCCCCGCCAGTGCCCGCTGGGCCGAACCGATGATCGCCTCGAGCTGCTGGGCGACCCGCGCGTAGTGCCGCTCGGCCTCGTGGTGCACCCAGGCGATCGACGACCCGGGCAGGATGTCGTGGAACTGCTGGAGCAGCACGACGTGCCAGATCTCTTCGAGCTCGTCGTAGGGGTAGTCGAGCAGGCCGCGGGCGGTCGCCGTGGCGCTCCACAGCTCGGCCTCGCGCAGCAGGTGTTCGCTGCGACGGTTGCCCTGCTTGGTGCGGGCCTGCGACGTGTACGTGCCGCGGTGGAACTCGAGGTACATCTCGCCCGACCACACGGCCGGGTCGGCCAGCTCGGCCCGTGCCTGCGCGAAGAAGGAGGCGGGGGTGCCGACGGTCACGCGGGGCGAGCCCTCGAGGTCGCCGGCCCGGCGCGCGGCCGCCATCATCTCGCGGGTCGGGCCGCCGCCGCCGTCACCCCAGCCGAACGGGACGATCGAGACGTTCGAGAACCCCTTCTCGGCGTAACCGCTCTCGGCGTGGGCGAGCTCGGCCGGCGAGAGGTCGGAGTTGTACGTGTCGACGGGCGGGAAGTGCGTGAACACGCGACTGCCGTCGATGCCCTCCCACAGGAAGGTGTGGTGCGGCATGCGGTTCGTCTCGTTCCAGGACTCCTTCTGCGTGAAGAACGAGCTGGCGCCGGCCGCTCGGGCGATCTGAGGCATCGCCCCGGTGTAGCCGAATGAGTCGGGCAGCCACACCTCGTCGTTGTCGATGCCGAACTCCCGGAGGAAGAACCCCTTGCCCGCGACGAACTGCCGGGCGAGGGCCTCGCCGCCGGGCATGTTCGTGTCGGACTCGACCCACATGCCGCCGACGGGCACGAACCGCCCCTCGGCGACCTTCTCGCGCACCCGCGCGTAGAGCTCGGGGTAGCGCTCCTTCAACCAGGCGTACTGCTGCGCGCTCGAGGCGGCGAACACGAAGTCGGGGTCGTCGTCCATCAGGGCGACGACGTTCGAGAAGGTGCGGGCGACCTTGCGCTGGGTCTCGCGGACGGGCCAGAGCCAGGCCGAGTCGATGTGCGCGTGGCCGGTCGCGACGACCCGGTGCGCGCTCGCGTTCGCCGGTGCCGCGAGCACGTCGGCGAGCGCGGCACGCCCGGCTGCCGCGGTCCCCGCGACGTCCGCGTGGTCGACGACGTCGCACATCCGGTCGAGCGCCCGCAGGATCTCGTGCCGTCGCGGCGACGTGAGCGCGAGGGTGCGCATCAGCCCGACGAGGGTCCAGACGTCGCGGTCGAGTTCGGCGACCACCTCGTCGCGTTCGGCGAGCACGATGCTGCGCAGGGCGTAGATCGGGGCGTCGCCCGCGGTCTCGGGGTCGCCGAGCGGTGTCTCGCCGTGGAAGTCGTCGCCACCGATGTCGGGGTTCGACGCGGCCTCGACGTAGACGTCGATCGTGCTGCCCGGGGTGACGCCCGCGCCGATCGCCGTCAGCGGCACGTAGCCGTTGTACGGCTCGATGGCCTTGACGATCGTGCCGTCGGGTCGCCAGACGAGGCCCTCGGCCTGGAACCCGGGCTGCCTGATGCTGAAGCCCAGGTCGACGACGAGTTCGAGGGCGGTCGCCGGGTCGGTGCCGAGATCGTCGGGCACCGTCCCCGTGACGTGGAACCACGTGGTGCCCCACGGCCTGCTCCACGGCGAGCCGACGGCGAACGGCGCGAACGTCTGCGAGACGGCCTCGGCGAAGGGGACCGGCTCACCCGGTGCCTCCCAGGCCGTGATCGTCAGCGGGACGGCCCGGCGGTAGACCGCCGGGGTGATGCGGTCGCGGACGAAGCGGTCGATGCGGGCCTCGACGAGGACGGTGTTGTCGTGCATGGGATCAGTCTCCTGACGGGCGCGCCGGGGCGCACGGTGGGGCGGGTCGTTCTGTGGACCGGGAGGGCGGCGGGGGCACTGGTGGGGAGGCGCCTCACCCCTTCACGGCGCCGGCCAGCGCGTTCGAGCCGCCGAGGGTCCGCGAGACGAGGACGTACAACGCGATGACGGGCACCGAGTAGACGATCGAGAACGCCGCCAGCTGGCCGTACGCCACCGAGCCGTACTGCCCGAAGAAGTTGAAGATGCTCACGGCCGCCGGCTGCTTGTCGGGGCTGAGCAGCAGGACGAACGGCACGAAGAAGTTCCCCCAGGCCTGGATGAACACGAAGATGAACACCACGGCGATGCCCGGCCGCATGAGCGGCACCACGATGCGCGTCAGGGTCGAGAACATCGAGGCCCCGTCGGTCCACGCGGCCTCTTCGAGCGAGATCGGCACCGAGTCCATGAAGTTCTTCGCCATCCAGATCGCCATCGGCAGGCTGGTCGCGGCCAGGAAGAACACCGTGCCGCCGATCGAGTCGATCAGGTTCAGCGAGACGAACAGGCTGTAGACGGGGACCATCATCGCGGTGATGGGCAGGCCGGTGCCGAAGAGGATGCCGTAGAGGAACGGCTTGTTGATTCGCATCCGGTACCGCGAGAGCGGGTACGCCGCGAGGATCGCCACGACGACGGTCACCAGGGCGCAGCCGCCCGACACGATGAGGCTGTTGGCGAGCGGGACGAACGAGATCTCGGGCGTCAGCACGGCGGTGAAGTTGTCGAGCGTGAACTGCGACGGCACCTTCGCCGACAGCGTGGCCGACGGGTCGAACGAGGCCAGCAGCAGCCAGGCGAGCGGGACGGCGAAGCAGATCGCGATGACGATCAGCACGGCGTTCGAGACGGCCTTCATGCTGCGGCCGCTGGGTGAGGTCATGGCCATGGTCAGTCGACCTCCGGTTTGAGGGCCCTGATGTAGATGATCGAGAAGACCGCGCCGACGAGCAGCATGATCGTGGCGATGGCGGTCCCGAAGCCGAGCTGCGAGAACTGGAACGCCTCCTGGTAGGCCAGGATCGGCAGGGTCGTGCTGTTGACGCCGGGCCCGCCGCCGGTCATCACGTAGATCAGGGTGAACACCGAGAGCGTCTGCAACGTGGTCAGCATGAGGTTGGTCGAGATGCTCCGTCGGATGACCGGCAGCGTGATGAAGACCAGGCGTTGCCAACCGGTGGCGCCGTCGACCTCCGCCGACTCGGTGATCTCGGGGGGCACCTCCTGCACCGCCGCCGAGTAGACGAGCATCGAGAACGCGGCACCACGCCAGATGTTGGCGAGGATCACCGAGAGCATCGGCATCGCGTAGAGCCAGTTGGCGCCCGTGATGCCGAACCACGACAGGACCGTGTTGAGCGTGCCCGCGTCGTTGAAGAACGCGTACGCCGCGAAGGCGGCGACGATCTCGGGCAGCACCCACGCGGCGATGACGAACGTGCCGACGATCGAGCGCACGACCTTGTGGCCGTTCCGCATCAGTAGCGCGAGCCCCAGGCCGACGACGTTCTGGCCCACCACGGCCGAGAAGAAGACGAAGGCGAGCGTCAGCAGCACCGACTTCGGGAAGTCCGGGTCGGCGAACAGCTCGGTGTAGTTGCGCAGGCCGATGAACTCCGAGCCGCCGGCGGCGTAGCCGGTCAGCGACGCGTCGGTGAACGAGCCGTAGAAGCTCGAGATGACGGGCCCCAGCAGGAACAGGGCCAGCAGGACGAAGGCCGGGACGAGCGGCAGGGTGCGGGCGCCGGTGCGCAGGGCGCGCGCCTTCGACGCCCCCGCCCGGCGACCCGGCTTCTCGCCGTGGGGCCCGGGGCCGGGCCCGGAGGCCCCCGGTCGGCCGCTCTCACGGCCGACCGGGGTGGGGGCGATGGTCGCCATGTGGCTAGTCCCCCGCCTTCTGCGTCTGGTCCTCACCGACGATGCCGACCAGCTGGTCGTCGAAGGCGGCGGCCGCCTCCTCGGGGCTCTGCTGGCCCGTCATGACGGCCTCCATCGCGACGGTGATCTCGTTCGAGATGCGGCTGTAGTCGGTGGTCGCCGGACGGAAGTGCGTCACCGGCACGATCGACGAGAAGAACTCGAAGGTCGGGTTGCTGCCGACGTACTCGGGGTCCTCGGCGACGTCGCTGCGCACTGCGATCTGGCTGGCGGCGATGTCGTAGCTCTGCGAACCGTCCTTGTCGAGGGCGTCGGCGATGAACTCGAACGCCTTGTCGGGGTTCTTCGTCTTCGAGCCGACGGCCAGCGTCCAGCCGCCCGACATGCTCGTCGCACCCGGCTTCGCACCGTCCTGGGTGGGCATGGGCGCCTGGCCCATCACGTCGTTCCACTCGGGCCACGGGTTGGTGCCGGTCTCGAGCCAGGTGCCGCTCATCCACGATCCGTCGAGGGCGATCGCGAGCTTGCCCTGCGGGAGCCATTCCCCACCGACGATGGTGGCGATGTTGGTGTCCAGCGCCTCCTCGGGTTTCGGTCCGATGCCGCCCTGGTAGACGTCCTCGATGAAGCCGAGCGAGTCGACGAAGCCCTGCGAGTCGGTGAGCCACTTGCCGGTCTCGTCGTCGTACAGGGTGCCGGTCGGCGTGCCGTACAGCAGCATCTCGAAGCCCTGCATGGTCGCGCCCTCGCCCTGCGGCTTGCCCGAGTACACGTTGAGCGGGACCACGTCGGGCACCTTCGCCTTGACCGTCTCGGCCGCGTCGAGCACGTCCTGCCAGGTCTTCGGCTCCCACGGCACGGGCAGGCCGGCCTGCGCGAAGAGGTCCTTGTTGTACCAGAGCGCCCGGGTGTCGGTGCCCATCGGGATGCCGTAGGTCTTGCCGTCCTCGCCGACGCCGGCCTCCTTGGCGTTGTCGTAGAACGCGTCCCAGTCCTCCCACGCGTCGGTGTACTCGTCGAGCGGCAGCAGGTAGCCGGCGGCTGCGTCGCTCTTGACCTTGAAGGTGTCCTCGTACATGACGTCGGGCGCGGTGGCCGCCGACCGGTTCATCAGCGCGAGTTTGGTGAAGTAGTCGTCGTTCTGCGCCGCGATGGGCACGAACTCGACCTTCATGCCGGGGTTGGCCGCCTCGAAGGTCTTCGCGGTCTCCTTCATGTGGGCGTCCATCTGCGTGAACGTCCCGAACTTCTGGTACGCGACCTTGATGGTGTCGGAGTCGCCGCTGCCGGCGCCCCCCGAGCAACCCGAGGCCAGCAGGGCCGTGGCGACCGCTGCGGCGGCGACGGCCAGTGCGCGCTTGCGCCCCCGGACCGAGGTGAACGTGCGTGACATGGTGCTCCTTTGCTCCAGTCGCGTCGGCGCCGGGCTGCTCTGCCCGACCGCGATGCGATTACTACATCGTATGGAGTAACTCGTGTCAAGACGCCGGACCGCATCGGTCCGGTAACGGCGCACGAGCCGGGGAGGCGCGGGTCGGTAGCCCCGGAGGCGCGGGTCGGGACCGCAGGAGGCGCGGGTCGGGACCCGAGGAGGCGCGGGTCGGCCCCGTCAGGCGCGGATCAGCAGGGCGGAGGGTCGCGGCGAGAACGTCTGGTCGAGCACGAGGCAGGCGGCTCCGACGGCCGCGACGTCGATGCCGATCGACGATTCGACGAGCCGGATCGGGTGTTTCGGGATCAGCGCCGGGTCGTCGCGGAGCGCGGCCGGCAGCACCGCGAGGACGTGCCGCGACAGCGGCGCCCAGAACGGGCCGCCGAAGACGACCTCGTCGAGGTCGAGCAGGTTGACGATGGTCACGAGGGCACGCGCGAGGTGTCGGCCCGCGCCGTGCAGCACCCCGAGGGCGCCCGCGTCTCCCAGGTCGGCCTTGCCGACCAGGGCGCCGAACGCCTCGTCGATGCGGCGCATGTCGACGTCGTCCCCGCTGCGAGCCGCCTCGGCGAGCGCCTCGTCCGAGACGTCCCCCTCGACCAGCACTCCCGTGGCCGCGGCCTCCCGCACGAGGGCGTGCGGCGTGATGAGCTCCCCGACGCAGCCGATGCGCCCGCAGGTGCAGCGGTGGCCGTGGTCGTCGACCATCACGTGCCCCGAGTCCCCCGCGTTCGCGCTGGCCCCGCGCAGCACGTCGCCGCCCAGCACGAGCCCGGTGCCGTAACCGGTGCCGTAGTAGACAAAGGCGAAGTCGCTGCGCTCACCCGCGCCTCCGTCGCTGAGCCAGAGCTCGGCGACCGCGCAGGCCGTGACGTCCTTCTCGAGCAGCACCGGCAGGCCGGTCGCCTCGCTGAGCGCCCGACGCAACGGCACGTGCCGCCAGAGGGGCATCATCGGGGGGTCGAGCACGAGGCCGGGCCCGATGTCGACCGGGCCGGGCGAGGCGATGCCGACCCCCAGCAGCAGGTCGCGGTCGACGCCGCTCGTGACGACCAGTCCGTCGATGGCCCGTGCCATCAGGGCCACCACCTCGTCGGGTTCGCTGGCCGAGGGCGTCAACTCTCGGGCGTGGGCGACGACCGTGCCGACGAGGTCGAGCAGGACGAACGTCAGCACGGCGGGGTCGATGTGCACGCCCACGGCGAACCGCCCGCGGGACTCGAGCTGCAGCATGGTGCGGGGCTTGCCGGGACCGCTGATGACGGTGCCGCTCTCGCGGATGAGCCCCGCCTCGATCAGTCGGCGCGAGACGTTCGTCACGGCCTGGGGGCTGAGTCCGGTGCGCCCGGCGATCTCGGTCCGGCTGAGGCCCGCGCTCTCCCGCCGGATGGCGTCGAGCACGACCGACCGGTTGTAGCCGCCGATCGCCGGCAGGTTCGTCCCGCGGTTCATTCTCGTCATCATCCACGACGTCGGGGGGTCGCGCGCGCACCACTCCCGGTCATCCGCCCGACGGTGGTGCCCGTCGGAACGCCCCGTTACCCTGAACGCATGTCTGGACTGCGCCTCGAAGAACTGTCCGCCGCCACCGTCGTCGCGGCCAACAACCTCACCCTCAAGCCGGGGCAAGAGCAGTTCGTCGCCCCCGTCTCGCACTCCATCGCCGAGGCGTACGTCAACCCGACCACCGCCTGGCCCCGCGTCGTGGTCGACGACGACGGCACGGTGGTCGGCTTCATCATGGGCAACTTCGACGCCGAGGCCGACGACGAGGCGCTGCGCAGCTGCATCTGGCGCATCAACGTCGAGGCCGACGCCCAGGGCCGGGGCATCGGCCGGTTCGCCGTGCACGCCCTCGCCGACGAGGCCCGCAGCCGCGGCTTCGACCGGGTCACCGTCATCTACGAGCCGGGTGACGACGGGCCCGAGGACTTCTTCCACCACATCGGCTTCGAGGTCATCGGCGAGACGCCCTACGGCGAGCACGTCGCGGGACTGACCCTGGCGTCGTCACAGGTCTGAGCCGGCACCGCGTGAGGTCGACGTCGTGACCTCGGGCGCCTCCGCCCGCGGCGGCGAGCCCGCGCCGCACCCCGGCCCCGACCCCGGCCTGGCCCCCGGCCCCGGCCCCGACCCCGACCCCGACCCCGACGACTTCGTCTCGCAGGTCGTCGCCGTCGTCGAGTCGATCCCGCCGGGCCGCGTGATGACCTACGGGTCGGTCGCCGCCGCCCTCGGGTCGCGGGCCTCCCGTGCCGTCGGCCAGGTGATGGCGTACGCCGGGGCCGACCTGCCCTGGTGGCGGGTGATCCGCGCCTCGGGCCACGCTCCGCGCGACCACGAGCAGCGCGCCCTCGAGCAGTACCGGGTCGAGGGCACGCCTCTGCTGTGGAGCCGGTCGGGCACCTTCCGCGTCGATCTGGAGCGCGCCTCCCACCGTCCCTGACCGGGCCGAGACTCAGGGCCGGGCCGACGGCTCGTGGCCGGAACGGGCGAGTTCGACGACGACGGTCGGTCACGACCGCCCGCCTCCCCCGGCGCCGCCCGCCGTCGCCCGGGTCGCCTCAGCGCGTCCGGTCGTAGGGGGTCGTCGTCGAGACGGCGACCAGACCCGATCGCTCGAGGATCGGACGCGAGTCGTCGGTCGAGTCGCTGTGCACGAGGGTCTTGCCCTGCGCGAGGGCGGAACGCGCGCGCGCCGCGGTCAACGCCCGGTAGATGCCCCGGTGGCGGTACGCCTCGAGCGTGGCGCCGCCCCAGATGCCGACGAAGTCCGTGCCGGGGACGTGTTCGAGTCGGCCTCCGCTGACCATCCGGCCGTCGACCTCGGCGACCCAGAGCTCCATGCCGTCGCCACGGCCCAACCGGGACAGCAGCGCGTCGGCCATCCGCGCGTCGACCGCCTCGCCGAACGCCTCGTCGACCATCGCACTCATCGCCCGCACGTCCGCCTCGGTGGTTACCCGACGCACCGTCACGCCCTCGGGCACCTCGCCGAGGTCCGCGAGCGCGGCGAGCGGCCCGATCATGATCGACTCGGGCTCGCCGGCTTCGAAGCCCGAGGCCACGAGCGCGTCGTGGAGCCCGGGGGCACGGTCGTGCCCGCGGGTCTTCCACTCGACCCGGGTGATCTCGTCGTCGGCGTCGAAGTGCTCGACGGCGGCCACCACCAGCGCGCGGACCGCGTCGGCGTCCGCGTCGCCGAGGTCGCGGTAGGTGACGAACCCGCGACCATCGGCGAAGGTGACGAGCCGCAACGGACCGTGGCGGGTGACCGCGATCGCGCTCGGCGTCTCGGCGTCGGTGCGGAGTTGCTCGTCGTAGGCCTGCAGGTAGCTCGTCGCGTCGGTCATCGAGGCCACGCTAGCCGAGCCCGGACGGCAGGCGGGGCCCGCCGTCCGGGCCCCGCCTCACACGAGCGAGTCGCGCCACGCGGCGTGGAGCTGCGCGAAGCGGCCGGTGCCCGCGATCAGGTCGTCGGGGGTGCCGTCCTCGACGATCTTGCCGTGCTCCATCACGAGCACCCGGTCGGCGATCGCGACCGTCGACAGGCGGTGCGCGATGATGACCGCGGTGCGGTCGGCGAGCAGCGTCTGCAGGGCCTCTTGCACCATGCGCTCGGACGGGATGTCGAGCGACGCGGTCGCCTCGTCGAGGATCAGCACGCTCGGGTTCGCGATGAACGCCCGGGCGAACGACAGCAACTGGCGTTGTCCGGCCGACACCCGGCCGCCGCGCTTGTTCACGTCGGTGTCGTACCCGTCGGGCAGGGCCTCGATGAACTCGTGCGCCCCGACCGCCTTCGCCGCCCGCACGATCTCGTCGCGCGTCGCGTCGGGCTTGCCGAGCGAGATGTTGTCGGCCACCGAACCCGAGAAGAGGTACGCCTCCTGCGTCACCATGACGATGGCGCGGCGGAGGTCCTTCGGGTGCAGGTCGCGCAGGTCGACGCCGTCGAGCGTCACCGCACCGCGCGTCGGGTCGTAGAAGCGCGAGATGAGCTTCGCCAACGTCGACTTGCCGGCCCCCGTCGACCCGACGAGGGCGATGGTCTGCCCCGCCGGCACGTGGAGGTCGAAGCCGGGCAGCACGACCGTGTCGGCGTTGTAGGCGAACTCGACGTCGTCGAAGTGCACCTGCCCCTTGGCGTCCCACAGGTCGACCGGGCGCGTCGGGTCGGGCACGCTGGGCTGCTCCTCGAGCACGCCCGAGATCTTCTCGAGCGCGGCGGACGCCGACTGGTAGCCGTTGTAGAACATGGCCATCTCTTCGGCCGGGTCGAAGAACCGCTTCGCGTACAGCGCCACCGCCAGCAGGGCGCCGATCTCGAGCGAGCCGTCGATCACCCGGAAGCCGCCGAACAGCACGACCGCCGCGAGGGTCGCGTTGCCGATGAGCACCAGGCCCGGGTCGAAGGTGCCGAACAGCGTGAACACCTTCGAGTTGGCCTGCCGGTAGTCCTCGACGTGACCGGCGTACTCCTTCTCGTTGCGCGCCTCCTTGCGGAAGGCCTGCACGGCACGCATGCCCGTCATCGTCTCGACGAAGTGCACGATGACGCGGGCGCTCGTGACGCGCGTGGCCCGGAACAGCTTCTGCGAGCGCACCTGGAACCACCGGGTCAACGCCACGAGCGGCACGAGGGCGACGGCGAGGACGAGGCCGCTCTGCGGGTCGAGCGCGACCAGGGCGACGGCGGTGAAGACCATGTACAGCAGGCCCGACACCAGCTGGTTGATGCCCGAGTCGAGCAGCTCGCGGATCGAGTCCAGGTCGCTCGTCTGGCGCGAGATGATGCGGCCCGACGTGTACGTCTCGTGGAACTCGAGGCTGAGCCGCTGCGTGTGCAGGAACAGCCGCTTGCGCAGGTCGAACAGGATCGCCTGGCTGATCCGCGCCGACAGCACCGTGTACTGCGCCATCAGCACCGCACCGATCACGCCGGTCACCAGGTAGGCGACCACGACGAGGATCGCCGGTGCCCAGTCCTGGTCGTCCATCAGGGCCGGCAGGGCGGTGTCGATGCCGATCGCGATCAGGGCCGGCCCCGCGACCTGCGAGGCCGTGCTGATCACGACGACGACGCCCATCAACGCGAGTCGCCAGCGCAGCGGGTGTACGAGCGAGCCGAGGAGGCGCAGCGACCGACGGCGGAGCCTCTTGCTCTCGTCCTTGGTGAAGTTCTCGCGCTCCTCGCCGCGGACGCCCTGCGTCGTCGAGCCCTGCTCGGCGCGCTTCTCGGCCGGCGTGCGGCCGTCCAACGCCTCGCGCTCGACGGGGCCGTCGGCGACCGCCGGGCGATCGGGACGGTCGTCCTCGAGTGTCGTGTCGGTCATGCGAGCACCTCCTCTCGGGTGGTGGTGGAGTCGTCGTCGAGCGACGAGATGACGTAGCGGTAGTGCTCGTTGCTCGCGATGAGGTCGGAGTGCCGGCCCACCGCGGTGACCGTGCCGTTCTGGAGCAGCGCGACCCGGTCGGCCAGGGTGACCGTCGACGGCCGGTGCGCGACGATCAGCGAGGTCGTGGACGCGAGCACGCGTCGCAGACCGGCCTCGACCCGCGCCTCGGTGTCGACGTCGAGGGCCGACAACGGGTCGTCGAGCACCAGCACGGCCGGGCGCGCGGCGATGGCGCGTGCCAGCGCGAGGCGCTGACGCTGGCCGCCGGACAGGCTGAGGCCCTCTTCACCCACGCGGGTGTCGACGCCCTCGGGCAGCCGCTCGACGAAGTCGGCCTGCGCGATCTCGAGCGCCTCGCGCATCACCCGGTCGGCCTCGTCGGCGTCGTCGGCGAGGTCGGGGCGACCGAGCAGGACGTTGTCACGGACGGACGCACTGAACAGCGTCGCGTCCTCGAACGCCATGCCGATGTGACGGCGGAGCTCTTCACGGCTGAGGTCTCGGACGTCGACACCGTCGATCAGGACCTGCCCGCCGGTGACGTCGTAGAGCCGGGACACGAGCGACAGGAGCGTCGTCTTGCCCGAACCGGTGAGACCGACGAGGGCCATCGTCTCGCCGGGCTCGACGACGAGGTCGACCCCGTTGACGAGGTCGGAGAACTGGGCCGGCGAGTCCTGGTACCGGAAGTGCGTGCCCTTGAACTCGAGTCGACCGTGGGGTTCGGCGATCGTCGCCGGCTCCTCGGGGTCGGTCACCGTGTTCTCGCTGTCCATCACCTCGAAGTAGCGGTCGACGGCCGTGCGGGTGTCGAAGGTCATCGAGAGGAGGAAGCCGATCGACTCGACCGGCCAGCGCAGCACGGTCGCCGTCGCGAAGAAGGCGAACAGCTGGCCGACGGTCAGCTGGCCGTCGGCGGCCAACCAGACGCCGCCGAGCAGACAGAGCGCGAAGGCCACGTCGGGGACGAGCAGCAGCCAGAGCCACAGCTTCGAGATGGCCTTCGCCTTCTCGATCTCGGTCCCACGGAGGTCCTCGGCCTGCTTGGCGAACTCGCGCAGCGAGTGCTTGCCGCGACCGAAGGCCTTGAGCACGCGGATGCCGTGGACGCTCTCCTCGACGCTGGTCGCCAGGTCGCCGACCTGGTCCTGGCTGCGGCGGGCGACGACCGAGTAGCGCTTCTCGAACGCGAAGCTGACGAAGAAGACGGGCAGCGACGCCACGAGGAAGACGAGGCCGAGCACCCAGCTGTACGAGAACAGGACGACGAAGCCGACGACGATCGTGAGCACGTTGACGACGAGCAGGACGACACCGAACGCGAGCCAGCGGCGGATGAGGCTCAGGTCGCTGACCGACCGGCTGAGCAGCTGACCGCTCTGCCAGCGGTCGTGGAACGCCACCGGCAGGTCTTGCAGCTTGGCGTAGAGGGCGTTGCGCATGGTCGCCTCGACGTGCGTGCTCGGTGTGAGCACCAGGCGACGGCGGGCACCGATCAGGATCGCCTCGGCCACTCCGAGGCCCAGCACGACGGCGAACGCGGGCCAGACCTGCGATCGGTCACCGCTCGACAGTGGGCCGTCGACGAGCAGTTGCAGGACGAGGGGGATCAGCAGGGCGACGACGGCGGCGAGCAGAGCCGCGACCATGCCCAGCACGATGCGGGGCAGGGCCGGCTTGACGTAGGGGTGGAGCCGCACGAGCGACTGCACCGTCGAGGGGCGCTTCGCCGGGTCGGGCGGGCGTGCGGACGAGGACTTCTGAGACATGGGTGATCCAAGTGTCGTGATCTGGCACGGGCGACCGAACGGAGCGGTGACCCGTGGTGGAGAAGGTGGTGCGGCGACCGTCCGGGGAGGACGCGCGGTCGCCGCGGTCGCGCCCGGAGACGTCGGCGGGCGATGTGTCGGAGGGGTGCCGGTGGGCGGCGGACCGTCTCGTCTAGACGATCGGCGCCGGGCTCGGAGACGCCGAGGAGGCGCGACCCACGCGAGCACCGTCGGTGGCCGTGCCCACCGTGGTCAGTGTCGTCGTCGTCATCATGTCCTCCTGAGTGTCGTCATCCGTCCGTGCGGTCGTGTCCGACCGGCTGTGAGCAGCCTTACAGGATATGCGTGCCGTCGACTCCGCCGCAAGACGGAACGGTTCGGAATCGTGGACGACGCGACGCGCGCCTCCGGGGCCCCGGCCGACGGCGACCTAGTGGAAGAAGTGGCGCTCGCCCGTGAAGTACATGGTCACGCCGGCAGCCTTCGCCGCGGCCACGACCTCGTCGTCGCGGATCGACCCGCCGGGCTGGACGACCGCTGCCACGCCGGCGTCGAGCAGCACCTGCAGGCCGTCGGCGAAGGGGAAGAACGCGTCGGACGCCGCGACCGACCCGGCGGCACGCGCACCGGCGCGGTCGACCGCGAGGTGGCACGAGTCGATGCGGTTGACCTGGCCCATGCCCACCCCGACGGACGCGCCGCCCGAGGCGAGCAGGATCGCGTTCGACTTGACGGCGCGTGAGGCCTTCCAGGCGAACTCGAGGTCGGCTCTCGTCGAGGCGTCGGCCTCGTCGCCGGCCACCAGCGTCCAGCCGTCGGACGTGAACGCGTCGAACCGGTCGGCGTCCTGGACGAGCAGGCCACCCGAGATCTGCTTGACCTCGCGCGCGTCGCGGGTGAAGTCGGCGGGCAGGGTCAGCAGGCGGATGTTCTTCTTCGCGCTGAGGATCTCGACGGCCTCGGGGTCGAACGCCGGGGCGATGACGACCTCGGTGAAGATGTCCGCGACGGTCTCGGCCATGGCGCGGGTCACCGGGCGGTTGGCCGCGATGACGCCGCCGAACGCGGAGACGGGATCGCAGGCGTGCGCCCGCTGGTGCGCGTCGGCGATGGCGTCGACGGCGTCGGGCGAGGCCACGGCGATGCCGCACGGGTTGGCGTGCTTGATGATCGCGACGGCGGGCTCGTCGAAGTCGTAGGCGGCGCGCAGGGCCGCGTCCGCGTCGACGTAGTTGTTGTACGACATCTCCTTGCCGTGCAGCTGCGTCGCCTGCGCGATGCCGTGCGCGCCGGGCGTCGCGTAGATCGCGGCGGCCTGGTGGGAGTTCTCGCCGTAGCGGAGGGTGTCCTGCAGCTCGGCCGAGACGGTGACCGTGGGCTCGAAGCCGGCCCGCGCCTCCTGCTCGTCGACGACGGACGAGGAGGCGCGGGTCGCCGCGGCGGACGCGTCGGCCTCGGCGCGCACACCCACGTGTGCGGCGAAGTACGCCGCGACTGCCGTGTCGTACGCGGCCGTGTGGGCGAAGGCCTCGCCGGCCAGGCGCTGACGCTGGGCGAGGGTCGTGCCCCCCAGCGTGAGCGCCTTCTCGATCTGCGGGTAGTTCGTCGGCGAGACGACGATCGCGACGTTGGCGTGGTTCTTCGCGGCGGCCCGGACCATCGCGGGCCCCCCGATGTCGACGTTCTCGATGACGGTCGGCACGTCGGCACCCGAGGCGACGGTCTCGACGAACGGGTAGAGGTTGACGACGACGAGCTCGAACGCGGCGATGTCGAGTTCGGCCAGCTGCGCCTCGTGCGACTCGAGCCGCAGGTCGGCGAGGATGCCGGCGTGCACCGCGGGGTGCAGCGTCTTGACGCGGCCGTCCAGCGACTCGGGGAACCCGGTGACGCTGCTGACCTCGGTGACGGCGTGGCCGGCGTCGCGGATGGTCTGGGCCGTCGAGCCGGTCGACACGATCTCGACGCCGGAGGCCGAGAGGGCGGCGGCCAGGTCGAGCAGGCCGGTCTTGTCGCTGACGCTGATCAGGGCACGACGCACGGTCACGGCGTCACGGTCGCGGTAGAGGCTGGGGTCGATGGCGTGGCCGCTCATGCGGTGGGCTCCTGTTCGAGTGTGGTCGTTCCGTTGGCGATGTCGAGCACGGTCTGGACGAGCAGTTCGCGCTCGACGACCTTGATGCGGTCGTGCAGCGACGACTCGTCGTCGCCGGGCAGGACGGGGATGCGACGCTGGGCGAGGATCGGGCCGCTGTCGACGCCCTCGTCGACGACGATGACGCTCGCGCCCGTCTGCTCGACGCCCGCCGCGAGCGCGTCGCGCACGCCGTGCGCGCCGGGGAACTCGGGCAGGTAGGCGGGGTGCGTGTTGATGAGGTTCGGCGCGAGGGCGGCGACGACCCGTGGCGGCACGAGCCGCATGAAACCGCTGAGCACCACGAGGTCGGGCTGCCACTGCTCGATCTGGGCCAACAGCTCGTCACCCCAGGCGGCACGGTCGGCGAAGTTCGAGAAGGCGACCGAGAAGGTCGGCACCCCGAAGTGCTCGGCGTGCTCGAAGCCGTCGGCCTCGCGGTCGGCGCCGACGGCGACCACCCGGGCGGGGTACTCGGCGTCGCTCGCGGCCTCGAGCAGAGCCCGGAGGTTCGAGCCGCCACCGGAGATGAGCACCACGAGCTTCAGCACCCGGCAAGCCTAGCGGCCCGGGCACGCGCACCGGGGGGGGGGCGGTCGGCGGTCCGTCGGACGACGGCGTCAGCGCGTGATGCCCTCGATGCGCTCGGTGTCGTCGCCGTCGCGCCGCAGGGTGGTCACGGGCACAGGGCCCGTCGGCGTGGTGTCGTCGACGACCGGGTCGTCGTGCCACTTCGCACCGGAGCCGTCCGGCGTCGTCTCGGCTCGATCACCCGCGAACCTCGGTGGCGTCACGACCATCGCGAGCACGCCGGCGACGGCGAACTCGAGCGCCGCGAACCCGCCGACCAGCAGCGGGTCGGGTCCGACGTCGGTCAGGCGTCCGGGCCCGGCCGAGCCGGAGGCCGCCCAGGCGAGCAGGCCGAGCAGCGCTCCCCCGACGACCCCGCCGACGACCGCGACGACGATGCGACGGACCAGGTCGTCGACCCCGTACCCGGCGAGCATCCGTTGCAGCCGCGGCCTCAGGAGGGTCGCGCAGACGTACGCGGCGACGACCGGGACCAGCAGCCCGACGAAACCGAACGTCAGGTCGGCGGTGGGCAGCGCGCCGAGGAAGGGGATCGCGGGCATCGGGCCGACGGCGGTGCCCAGGGGCGAGATCGACGACCCGGTGCCGATGGCGAAGCCGGGGCCGACCAGCCACGACGCCGCCCACACGACGACGTCGGGGAGCAGGGCGAGTTGACCGAGCGTCAACGCGAGCCCTCCGAGGAACCCACCGTGCGCGCCTTCGTACAGGGTGATGATCTGGGCGTAGTTCGTCACGATCAGCACCGAGACGATCAGGGCCGACACGGCCAGGACGGCGGATGCGGCCACGGTCCCGAGCCGCAGTCCGGCGGCCGCGATGCCGGTCACCTGTCGGGGCAGTCGCGACAGGAGGCCGATCACGGCACCGGTCACGGGGTCGGCGGCCTCACCCCGACGCCGGCGCGTGACCTCCGCCATGGCCACGACGGGCACGGCGTACACGAGCGCGGGCAGGAGCGTGCCCTGCCACAACGACGGGCGTGCGAGCTCGTGCTGCGCGGAGGCCGCCAGGGCGAGGGACAGCAGGGCGAAGGTGCCGATGGTCACGAGCACGCCCGTCAGGCGGTGCGCGGTCTCGGCCGCGGCGCGGCCGGCGCGGATGCCCATAAGCACCGTGAGCAGGGCGAAGCCGAGCGCGGCCAGCGAGATGACGATGGGGGCGTCCGCCCCGGGGATGCCGGTCGCCGCGGCCGCGTCGGCGCTGAGCTGGACGGTCAGGTCGGCGCCGTGCCCGACGAGCCACGAGTCGACGGCTGCGCGCCAGAAGACGACCCAGTCGATCTGCAGGCCGTACTGGAACGCCCAGAGCGACGTCAGCACGACGAGGGGGATGCCGACGCCGATGGCCACGACGAGCAGGGCTTCGAGCGCGGAGAAGAGAGCGGTGACTGGGCGGTTCATCGCGAGCGACTGTACCGGTGCCGACCGGGGCCGGCCTGCTGCCCCGCCGCCCGCGACGACGACGCCGCTCCGCACCCGTTGGCCCGCCCGCACGACGACGGGCGTGTCCGTCGTGGCCGGCGTCCGAGGACGACCAGCCGTGACGAACACGCCCGTCGAGGAGGCGCGGGTCGGCCCCTACAGGGAGGCGTAGACCTCGCGGAGCAGCGCCGCGGTCTCGCTCGGCGTCTTGCCGACCTTGACGCCGGCGGCTTCGAGCGCCTCTTTCTTCGCCTGGGCGGTGCCGGCCGAGCCGGACACGATCGCACCGGCGTGGCCCATCGTCTTGCCCTCGGGGGCGGTGAAGCCCGCGACGTAGCCGACGACGGGTTTGGTGACGTGTGCCTTGATGTAGTCGGCGGCACGCTCTTCGGCGTCGCCGCCGATCTCGCCGATCATGACGATCGCCTTGGTGTCGGGGTCGGCCTCGAACGCCTCGAGGGCGTCGATGTGCGTCGTGCCGATGACCGGGTCGCCACCGATGCCGATGGCGGTCGAGAAGCCGAGGTCGCGCAGCTCGAACATCATCTGGTAGGTCAGGGTGCCCGACTTCGAGACCAGGCCGATGGGCCCCGAGCCCGAGATCGAGGCGGGCGTGATGCCCACCAGCGACTCGCCGGGCGTGATGATGCCGGGGCAGTTCGGGCCGATGATGCGGGTCGTCCCGCCCTTGGCCTTGGCGAGCGCCCAGAACTCGGCGCTGTCCTGCACCGGGATGCCCTCGGTGATGACGACGACGAGCGGCACCTCGGCCTCGATGGCCTCGACGACGGCGTCCTTGGCGAACGCCGGCGGTACGAAGACGATCGAGACGTCCGCGCCGGTCTCGGCGACGGCCTCGGTGACGGTGCCGAAGACGGGGAGCTCGACGTCACCGTGGGTGACGGTCGTGCCGGCCTTGCGGGCGTTGACGCCGCCCACGACCTTCGTGCCCGCCTTGAGCATGAGCGCGGTGTGCTTGGTGCCCTCGCCGCCGGTGATGCCCTGGACGATGACCTTGCTGTCCTTGTTGAGGAAGATCGACATTGTTCTGTGCAGTCCTTACTTCGAAGCCAGCTCGGCGGCCTTGTCGGCAGCCTCGTCCATGGTCGCGACGACGGTGACCAGCGGGTGCGCCGCCTCCGCCAGGATGCGTCGACCCTCGTCGACGTTGTTGCCGTCGAGTCGCACGACGAGCGGCTTGGTGGCCGCGTCGCCGAGGATGCCGAGGGCGGCGACGATGCCGTTGGCGACCGCGTCACAGGCGGTGATGCCACCGAAGACGTTGACGAAGACGCTCTTGACCTGGGCGTCGCCCAGGATCACGTCGAGCCCCGCCGCCATGACCTCGGCGCTCGCTCCGCCGCCGATGTCGAGGAAGTTGGCGGGCTTGACGCCGCCGTGCGCCTCGCCGGCGTACGCGACGACGTCCAGCGTCGACATGACGAGACCTGCACCGTTGCCGATGATGCCGACCTCGCCGTCGAGCTTCACGTAGTTGAGGCCGGCGGCCTTGGCCTTCGCCTCGAGCGGGTCGGCCGCGTCGGCGTCCTCGAGCTCGGCGTGGCCGGGGTGACGGAACTCGGCGTTCTCGTCGATGGAGACCTTGCCGTCGAGGGCGACGATGTCGCCCTGCTCGGTGAGCACGAGCGGGTTGACCTCGACGAGGGTCGCGTCCTCGCCCTCGTAGACGGCGTAGAGCTTCACCAGCACGGGGGCGACCTTCTCGACGAGCTCGTCGGGGAACCCGCCGGCCTTCGCGATCTCGGTGGCCTTCGCGAGGTCGATGCCCGCTCGGGGGTCGACCTCGATGCGCGCCAACGCGTCGGGCTTCTCGACGGCGAGCTGCTCGATCTCCATGCCGCCCTCGACGCTGCAGAGCGACAGGTACGAACGGTTGGCACGGTCGAGCAGCACCGAGAAGTAGAACTCGCGGGCGATCTGGGCGCCGCCGGCGATCATGACGCGCTTGACGACGTGGCCCTTGATGTCGAGCCCGAGGATGTCCTTCGCCGCGGCCTCGGCGTCGTCCGGGGTCTTCGCCACCTTGACGCCGCCGGCCTTGCCTCGGCCGCCGACCTTGACCTGGGCCTTCACGACGGTGACGCCACCCAGCTTCTCGGACGCCGCTCGCGCCTCCTCGGGGGTGTCGGCCACGATGCCCGGCAGCACGGGCACGCCGTACTGCTCGAACAGGTCTCTGGCCTGGTACTCGAAAAGATCCACGCTGTTCTTCCAATCCGCATCGCTGCGTCGTCTCACCATGATCCGTCTCGACATCGAGCCATCTCGACATGAAGACATATGGGCCGCGGTCAGCCTAGCGGGCGACCCCAGGGGTACGCCGAGCGTGGCGTCTGCTGTGAGCATCGGGGGCCAGCTGCCGCCTGGGGAGTAGACGAGAGACACCCCGACAGAACCAGAAGACGGAGACACGCATGTCGAAAGAGAAAAACCTCGCCACGCAGGAGCGCCTCGGCGAGATCCTGACCGCCCGTGAGATCGACCGCCTCGGCGAGGGTTTCCACGCCGACGTCGTCGACCACGACCCGGCCCCCGACGCACCCGCCGGCCTCGCCGGCATCCAGGCCTTCTGGACCGAGTTCTTCGCGGCTTTCCCCGACGCCGACCTCGCGGTCGAGACCCTCGTCGCCGACGACGAGAACGTCACCGCCGTCTTCACGATCTCGGGCACGCACACCGGCACGTTCCAGGGCGCGGAGCCCACGGGCAAGTCGTTCACCGTGCGCGGCATCCAGGTCGGCCGGTTCGACGAGGACGGCCTGCTCGTCGAGCGCTGGGGCGCCACCGACGAGGCCGGCATGAAGCAGCAACTCGGTCTGGCCTGAGCCGCTCCCCCACCACCCCGCACCGCCTTCGAGAGGACACACCATGAGCGACACGAACACCCCCGCAGCATCGGGCGAGCAGCCCTACGACCAGGCCGACGAGTTCGCCGAGTCCGAGCAGATCGCGACCAACGACGCCGTCGCCGGCGAGACGGTCTTCCCCGGCGTCGGCGAGGGCAACGACGGCCCCACCGGTGGCGCGCCCCGCGAGGGCTCGCCCGAGTACGCCTCGAACGACCTCGAGGGCGACGAGATCGACCTCGACGAGACCGAGTGACCTCGGTCACCACCGTCTGACGACGCCCCCGCCGCACCTCGCGGCGGGGGCGTCGTCGCGTCACGGCTCCTCCCCCGGCCTGCGTCAGCGGGAACCGTGCACAGGAGGCGCGGTGCCGGCCTCGGCAGCCGGGGTGGCTGCCCGATCGTCGGTGCATGACTTCACCACACAGCGCCCTCCATCCCCCCAGACGACGCCTCGCGCTCGCCCTGTTGTTCTCCGTCGTCGTTGGCCTGCTCAGCCAAGCCCCGGCCGCCGCCGTGACCGGCACGGGACTCGGCCCGGGCCACCTCTGGCGCGGCGACAACGTCTCGTGGCTCGGCACCTACCGACTCGACGACGGCACCCAGGCGTTCTGCCTCGAAGCCGGCAAGAGCTCGCCCGTCGGCAACCACTACGACACGACCACGGGTGGTGACGTGATCGGCGTCTCGACCGACGACCACGCGCGGCTCGCGTACATCGCCCGCACCTGGGGCGGCACGACCGACGCCGACACGGCCGCCGCGGGACAGCTCGCGGTCTGGACCATCACCGGCCTGAACGGCCACACGCAGCGGTACTACGCCGGCCGTGCCAACGAGCGGTGGCCGATCGTGCTCGAACGCGCGAACCAGATGCTCGCCGAGGCCTCGTCGGCCGCGTCGAAATCCGTCGCGGCATCGATCACCGTCGAACTCTCGGACGACGGCACCGGGCTGATCCGCCCCGACCTCACGGTCGACCGTGTGGCGGGCGGGCCGACGAGCCTCGAACCGACACATGCAGGCACGGTCACCCTGGACGGCGCCGTGTTCGCGGACGGCTCGACCACGGCCGTCGTCCGCAACGGCGAGAGCGTGTCCGTCGTCGCCACCGGTGACGCTGCCCACGTCACCGTGAACGCCTCGGTCGAGTTCGTCGACCTGCCGTACGGACGGGTGACCACGGTGGGGAACAGTCCCGCGGGCTCACAGATGATCCTCTTCTCGGGCGGGGTCGCGGCCTCCGCCTCCGAAGCCGCGAGTGTCGAGCAGCTGTCGCCCCTGCCGTTCCAGCCCACGGTGTCGACCGTCACCAGCGACACCGTGGCCGAGACCGGGACGGTCGTCACCGACCAGGTGACGCTCGGCGTGCGGCCCGGAGACGGGCTCCTGTCCGAGTGGGGTCGATACGACGACGCGGGGAGCTGGCGTCCCGTACCGGTCACGGTGCGGAGCCGCCTGCTGGGGCCCTTCCTCGCTCCGGTGGTCGAGGCCGCCGCGTGGCCGGACGACGCCCCGCTGGTCTGCGAGGTCGCCCTCGAGGTAGTCGACGGTCCGGGCACCTACTCGACGCCGGGCTGCGAGCTGCCCGCCGGCGGTTACTACACGTGGGTCGAGACCATCGATCCTGCGGACACTCCGGTCGAAGCGGGGCGTGACCGGGTGGGTTCCTGGCGCTCTCCCTTCGGCACGGCGACCGAGACGACGTTCGTGCCCTGGACGCCGACCATCTCGACCGTGGTGTCCGACGCCGAGATCGACCCCGGTGCCTGCGTCAGCGACGAACTCACCGTCGTCGACCTCCACCCCGACGTGCCCGGCGGGGTCGACGTCGAGTCGGTGCTCGTCGGACCGTTCGCCGAGGCCCCCGAGGTGGGAAGCGACCTCGGACAGATCGGCCGCCTCGACCCGGACCTGATCGTGGCCCGCGAGACCGTCGCCACCAGCGAGGACGGCACCTACGCCACGCCCTGCGTCACGCTCGAGCGACCCGGCACGTACGTCTTCCTGTTCTCGTCGGAGGGGTCGGCGGCCGCCGAGGACGGCAGCAGGATCGTGCCGGCCTTCGCCGACACCACCGTCTACCGGAGCGAGATGACGACCGTCCGACAACCGGCGCCGGCCGATGCCCCCGCGCCTCCGGCGAGGCTGGCCTTCACCGGTTCGACCGGTGGAGGGCAACCGTTGCTCGTCGCCCTCGGCATCATGGGTACCGGCTTGGTGCTCGTGACGGCGGCAGGTGCGCTGCACCTTCGGAGGCGCCGCCCGGACCGGGGCTCGGAGACTGCCTGCCGTGCGGTCGAGACCGACGCCCTGTCGTCGTTCGGCCTGGGCGAGGAGCGATGAGCCCCCGGGTGCAGGTGCCCCGAAGCGGCCCGGGCTCAACCGGCCCGGTCGAACGGCACCTGCACCCGGACGGCTCGACCGCTGCCGTCGTCCACGAGGGCGAACCCGGGCGTCGGCCGGTCGGCGAGGTCGGACTTCGTCAGCCGGAGCCCCACCTGGTCACCTTCGTTGGGCAGCTGTGGGCTGAGCACGGCGCCGCACCGGTTGTTCCTCACGTCGACCTGCCAGCCGGCCCACCCGGACAACACCTCGCCGGTCGTCCCGGCCACGACGAGTGCGCGACCGGTGTCGGGGCACGACCTGAGGAACTCCGCGAGCCACTCGCCCGCGGGGCAGTCCTTGAGGTGTTCGCCGTCGTCGATGACGAGCACGCGAGGGCCGTCGGCGTCTGCGAAGAAGGGCGCGAGGAGGGCCTCCTCGACGGTCCGGGTGGTGATCACCGCGACCACGCCGGGCAACCCCTCGAGCGCCCGCAGCGGCGATCGCCGTGGGGCGACGACGACCACTCCGATGCGCTGGGCCGTGAGCGACCGGACGACGGCTACCAGGACGGTGCTGCGCCCGCTCTTCGGGGGGCCCGTCACGACATAGCTGCCCGGGCCGTCGGCGAGGTCGGGACCCCACGGAACGAGGTCGTCGCCACCGACGCCGATCAAGGCGAAGACGCTCGCCGGGTCAGCCGCTCCCCGGCGGGACCAGGCGTCGTCGAACGAGATGGGGCCCGCCAGTTCGTCGACGCGGAAGGGCCGACGCGCGGCAGGAACATCACGGTCACGGTGAGCCGCCGACGCCGCCCGCCGTCTCAGCGCCTCGGCCTGCGCCTGCCCCGTGGCCTCGGCATCGATCAAGGCGACCTGCGTCTCGATCGAGGTCTCGGCGGTGAAGCCCCGCCCTGGGGGCAGGACGTCGGGCAGTGCCCGCGCGTTCAGACCGGCGAGGGCGTAGTCGGCCCGGTCGGTCAGGCGCAGGAGCAGCTTGTCGTCGACCAGGGCGGCGAGCCGGCCCGCGACGAGCTGCCGGTCACCCGTGACGAGCACGTGGAGCCCGACCGCGGCACCCTCACGCAAGAGCACCCCCACCTGGTCGACGAGCTTGCCGTGCTCGATCTCGGCGAAGCTGCCCGTGAACCCTTCCCACCGGTCGATCATGACGACCAGGTGCGGCAGGCGGTCCCCCTCGGGAGAGGCTCGTCGCTGCTCGACCACGCCCGCATGACCTCCCGCTGCGAACACCTGTTGCCGCCGGTAGGTCTCGTCGACGAGCTTCGTCAGCAGGCGCCGGACCCGGTCGAGCTGGGTCCGCTGGACGACGGCTCCGACGTGCGGAAGGCTCTCGAGCGGCAGCAGGGCACCGCTGCCGCAGTCGATGCCGTAGAGGTGCACGTCGGCGCAGCTCGTCCGGTCGGCGAGGGAGGCCGCGACCGTGCGGAGCACCTGCGAGCGTCCCGTCCGCGGGGCGCCGACGACGAAGAGATGCCCCAGGGTCTGCAGGTCGAGCGCGGCCGGGGCCTGGTGCTGTTCGGCCGGGAAGTCCTGCCGACCGAAGGGCAGCACGGCCACGTCGCCGGGGACGCACGCGTCGACGTCCGAGCCCGTCCGGGACCCTGCCAGGTCGTCGAGCACGAGCCTGTCGGGCAAGGCGTCGAGCCACGGACGATGCGGGCGAGGAATCCCGAGACGGGTGGAGGCCGCGGCGAGCGCGTCGACGAGCTCGGCCAGGTCGGTGCGACCGACGGACTCGGTCGTCGTCCGTGGCGGCGGCTCGGCCACGACCCGCCCGAGGTCCTGCCAGTCGAGCGGACTCGACCACACCTCGGGCACGACCTCGGCCACCGCCCCGGGGCGTCGGCCACCGACACGGCCTGCCTGGAACGGGACGAGTGCACTGGCCCCCAATCGGACGAAGGCGCGACCCGGTGTCGACTTGGAGATGCCGGCCGCGTCACCCGCGTCGATGACGTCGCTGCTCTCACCTGCATCGGTCACGCGAAGGGCGATCCTCAGGTTCGTGTTCGCCTTGATGTCGCCGGTGACGACGCCCGTCGGCCGCTGCGTCGCGAGCACGAGGTGGATTCCGAGAGAACGCCCGCGCTGGGCGATGTTGACGAGGCCGGTCACGAAGTCCGGCAACTCGCGGACCATGCTGGCGAACTCGTCGATCACGATCAGGAGGCGCGGCAAGGGAGGCCTCGCATCGTCACCGACCGCGCCCTCCACGTAGTCCTCGAGGTCCTTCGCTCCGGCGTCGGCGAGGAGGTGCTCGCGGCGTCGCAGCTCGGCCCCGAGCGAGTGCAACGCCCGCTCCACGAGGTGCGTGTCGAGGTCGGTGACCATCCCGACGGTGTGGGGCAGCGGCGCGAAGTCCCGGAACGCGGCACCACCCTTGTAGTCGACGAGGACGAACGTCATCCACTCGGGGGTGTTCGCGGCGGCGAGCGACGCGACCATGCTCTGCAGCAACTCGGACTTGCCGGAGCCGGTCGTGCCTGCCACGAGACCGTGCGGACCGTCCCTGCGGAGGTCGAATGCGAACGGGCCGTCGAGACTGTCTCCGATGACGACCTCGGTCGTGGGGCCCGTGCGAGCCCATCGGTCGAGTACGGCCTCGACGGTGGGGGGTTCGAGCTGCAGCACGTCGAGCAGCCGGGAACGCGCCGGGAGCCCGCCCGTTCCGTCGCCGTCGTCGACGTCGACCACCGGGGCGACGGCCCGGGCGACGGCCTCGAACCAACCGACGGGCAGCAGGTCGGCCTTGACCTCGCGCACGTCGGCGGTGCGGTGCACGTCGAGGGAATGCCGCGCGAGGCCGCAGGTGACGACGGCGACGCACTCCTCGGGAAGGGATCGGCGTTCGGCGTCGACGCACACGGCGTAGACGCCGACGGAGGGCCCGTCCCGCAGGACGCGGACGAGCCCGGGCAGTGCCCGCAACCGCCGCGCACCGTCGACGACGAGGACGATGTCGGTGGCCGCACGGAGGGTCCCCTGCGACTCCCGCACCGCCCGCCGGCGAGAGTCGATCTCGGCCCCGAGCTCGGCGATGCGGCGGGCGACGGTCTCGGCGTCGTTGCCGACCCAGGCGACGGCTGGACGACCGTTCTCGGGACGGGCATGGGGGACATGGGCCAGCCAGGACCAGTCGTCGCCCGCAGCGTGTTCGGTCAGGACGACCAACCGCACGTCGCGGGGGCTCTGGGCGACGGCGAGCTGAGCCAGCATCCACGCGACGAGAGGTCTGGCGTGTTCGGATCGGCCGGCCACCCCGACGACCCCGTGGTCGGCCAGATCGACGGTGACGGGCACGTCGACCGCGGGGCGAGCGACGGTCCGACGGTGCTCGAGTTCGGCCGGGTCCTCGATGGTGACACCCGAGGGCAGATCTGCCGTGCCGATCCTAACGCGCAGGTGGTCCGGATCGTCACGACGGCGTTCCCACAACCGTGAGCGACGCCGGGCGGCGATGTCGAGCACGGTGGCGGCGTCGGGACTGAGGTGTCGCAACTCGCGCTGCAGCTGCCGCACGGCGCTCTCGGCATCCGCCGCCACCGCCTCCTTCGTGGCCTGATGGTCGGCGAGGCGTTGCCGGTGCGAGACCTTCCCGTTGCGCTTGTCGTAGAGGTGGTTGCCCATCATGACCACCGGCGACATGAGCCCGAAGGCGAGGAAGGCGACGTTCCCGAACACGCTGACCATGACGACGGCCATCAGCATCGGCGCCAGCGCCGCGACGATCGGCAGGGGCCGCTTCGCACCCTGTTGGGGTTCGGCGGGGAACCGGAACGTCGTGGTCGGCGGTTCCGGCAGGAGGCGCGGTGGGCGTGCGTGGTCGAGGGTGCCTCCCCCCTCGCTCACGGTGATGGCGGCAGACGGCCGCCCGGCCGGTGCGACGGCGAGGAGGACGTCGCCGATCGTGATGACGCAGTGTTCGTCGACCACGGCCGTGCCGAGGGCGGGAACCCGGTCGACGAGGACGAGTGGCCCGCGCGCTTCGTCGTCGGACTCGGGGAAGGCGTCTGCCGTGGGGGTCAGCGTGAAGCGTCCGGCGCCGTCGAGTTCGATCGTCGCGACGATCGGCGGCACCCGCGCGTCGTCGAGCCTCACGCCTGCGTCGGGATCGCTTCCGAGGTGCACGAGCCCGACGTCGACGACGTGGATCGTCCCTGCCCCGCGGCCTCCGATGATGCGGATGGTGGGCAGATCGGCAGGCGAACGGAGGTGCGTCGCGGGGCCGCCGAAGCCGACGACGGCGCCGTCGAGCAGGACTCCCGAACTCATGCGCGCGGTCGGGTCGACCGGCACCCCGTCGACCGTGATGCTCCCGGCCTCAGCGGGCGGGGCGTGACCCGAGTGACCCAGCGACGACGCGAGGTGCCGCGCCACGGCGTCGACGGTGGTGTCCGGATCGACCAGGACCGAGCGGTCCGCCCGGTGGCCCGTCGGGACGTGAAGGACGGTGACGCTCAGCCTCACGCGGCGGGCACCACGCTGATGTCGTCCACGAACACGTCGACTTCGTCGATCATGCCGAGGACGCCCTCCGGCCCGCCGACCTGGCAGGTGACGCGGAGGTCGTACGGCTCGGCCCGGAAGGCGTAGACGAGCGTGGCGTGGAGGCCGGCGTCGCCGTCGACGGCCGCGTACCGCACGCCTCGGAGCCCCTGCCCGAGACCGCTCGCCTCGACCTGCTCGACGACGGGAGGCTCGACCGCGGCCACGTCGCTGTCGAAGACCATGGCCCGGAGGGCGACATCACGATCGCCTCCGACGAACCCGTACTGGACGCGCAGCAGCGACGGAGGGGTCGCGATGTCCGGCAGGTAGAGGTACCGGCGTTCGTCCTCGGGCGACCAGCGCGCGAGGGCCGAGAGCACCTCCGTCAGCCAGGACCGGGAGGCGCGGGTCGACACTTCGGACCGCTCGGCCACGGTGCGCACGGTCGCCTTGATCCACGATCGCGGCGCGCGGTGACCGTCATGCGGCCAAGAGGTCGGAAGGGCCACCCAGGTCTCGGGGTCGTGCCCGATGAGGATGTCGAAGTCAGTGGTGGCATCGGTGTCGGTTTCGCTCATGGCGCAGGTCGCTTTCTGTGGCGGTCGAGGGGGTTCAGGCGAGGGGCCGGTCGGTGACGAGGCGCCCTTCGGCGTCACGCCATCGGAAGGTGCTGAGCATGGCGTCGAAGACGTCGCTGACGGCGTCGACGATGCGGGTTCGTGCGTCGATGTCGGACCCGGTGTCGCCCGGCGCGGCCGACGCATCGGTCGCTGAACCGATGGTGAGGACGAGGGTGAGCAGCCGGTCGTCATGACCGGCGACTCGTGTGAGGACGGTCCGACGGCGGAGAGGCGTGAGGTCGGCGACCTCGTCGGGTGCGGCATGGCCGTCCTGTGCCGGGGCTTCAGCTGCGAGGTCGGTCCAGACAACGGCCGGGTCGCCGGCGAGGACGATCGGAGCCGCCCCGTGGGTGGCGACGCGTCGCAGCAGCAGCCGGTCGAGGTCGGCATGCGGAGTCCGGGTGACGGGCACGGACGCGACGACGATCGAGCACACGATGTCGGTGCCGGGCAGCGGGCCCGCACTGAGGTACGAGTCGAGCACACGGCCGTTGACGTCGGCCACGAGCGCACGCCCGAGTGCCGACCCGAACCGCAGTCGCCAGTCGTCGGGGGCCGTCCCGGTTCCGGGGGCGGGTTGGTCTCCCAGCTGCTCGGCGACGAACGCCGCTGCGTCAGGCGCGTCCATTCCACCCGGCACCCGGACGAACCCCGGAGGCACGACGATCGAATACGACGCCGCCACCGTCCCGGCCGTCCGCCCCACGTGCCCCGGGCCGCTCACGACTGGTCCTCGGGGCGAAGCCCGGCCCTCGCAAGACGGGGGCCGTCACCTCTTCGGGCAGCTGCGTGTTCGCGCCGAACGACGATGGATCGGACCGCCCTTTCGGCTCCCAACGCGAAGAATGCGAGACACTCGGCCGCCAGCACGAGCGCTGCAGCGAACGAATCGCGCGGCCACTCCGCGAGCTCGATGAAGAACTGCGAATGAAGCCAGCCGTAGAAAGCAGCTAGTCCGCACCAGAACGCCAACACCCAAGGTTGAAGTGCGAAGTCGAGTGATTCCGTTCTCTTTCGGTACACGATCACGACCAAGGTCAGCATCGCTGCGCTCACCAACCAAAAGATGCCGGACGGCAAGACGAACGGGGGCCACCCCTCGCTGGCCTGGAAGAGAACATCACCCGCAGGGTTTGTTCGAAACCCTCCTCCCTTAGGTAAAGCCAGAGATCCGAAGACAAGTCGTGACAACTGCATGTAGAGCGGCGATGCGATCCCGGCGATCCCCGCGAAGAGAGGAAGACCCCTCAAAGCCAGGGATCGGTAAGAAACCGGAGCAGCGCGGCGGCCGGAGCTCAAAGGGCACCTCCAGCGGCAGTCGACCAGGTCGCAGTGTTCGATTCCCGAGATGTCACACGCGAAACTCCCACCCCCGCAAGTCCGTGTGCCGTCAGAGCGTGGTCAAGCGCCTGGACGGTGCGCGCGACGTTCAACCTGCGCATGATGCGAGCGACTTCATCGGCGTCATCCGCGAATGCGCCCGGCCTGCTGGTCCGGAGAAAGTGCAACATCCTTGCCACTTCACTGTCGCCGAGCGCTTTCACGAGCGTCCAATCCCCCAACCCAGGTTGAGCCCTCGACCAACTCCTACTAACCCACGCCATCGCAGATCCACGAGAAACTCCGCTGTGGGACACGAGGCCCGCGGCTCGCGCGGCAGCGATGCCTTTGATCCCTGCGCGAGCCGAGGCGACCGCAGCGCCTCCTATCCCCATGGTCGCCAAGGACAACCCGGCCAGAAGGACATCTCCAAGAGTGGCTGTGCCTGCGCTCGCTCGAGCTGCCGTGATGGCGAAAGCCAGGACGGCCACAATTGCCGCGACGATATTCAAACCAGGAACGATGAAGGCCAGAGCGGCTAGGAGTCCGCCAATGATCGTAAGCACATTCATCAGCTCGCTGATCCACGAGTCGTTCTCCTCCATCCACTTCTGGAAGCCGGCGAAGCCGGCGTCCCACGCGCCTCCGAGGTCGTCCCAGAGGGTGTCGGCGAGGCCGTCGTCGGTGGCGTCGTCGATCCTCGCGATGGCAGCCGTCGCGGCGGTCTCGACGGACGTGTGTGCGTCGGTGACGCGGCGCGCGTAGAGGGTGACCCGGCCCCGCGCCTCCTCGGCTTTCGTGCGCTGCGCCGCGGCCTGGTCGAGGTGCTCCTGCTTCGTCACCTCATCGGTGGCCACGAGCGCGAAGTGCTCGTAGCGCTCGACCAGCTTCTCGGCTGCGGCGAGGTCGTCGACGGCGTCGCGGTGGTTCGCCAGGGCCGGCGCGGCTGCCTCTTGTGCCAGCGACAATTCAGACGAGTACGCCTTGAGCGCAGCCCCCGTTTCTCCGTATCGTCCCTCGGCCTTGCCGAGACTTGCGGAGACCGCCTCGGCCTTGACCACGAACGCGTCCAGGGCGTCGCTGGAGGACGACCCCGTCTCGAGCGATCTCAGCTTGGCTGCCGCACCTCGGATCGAAGCCGCCACCGACTCGTAGTGGCTCGCCATGGAGTTCAACAGCACCGGGTCGCCCGACACCCCCACCAGCGAATCGGCCGCCACCCCCGCGAGCGTGCCGGCCGTCACTTGTCGCCCCCGATCAGGACGCCTTCAAGTTCTCCGTCGACCTCGGTGAAGGTCTCGTCGATCGTCGACAACGCCGTGCCCAGCTCGGTGATCTGCTCGGCGAGCTTCGCCCGCCGGTCGTTCCAGTTCGTCGCGAACGACGTGACCTTCGCCGCCAGCCGGACGTGCCCGCAAGCCTCGGCCGTGGCCGACACCGAGGAGTCGTTCGACTCGAACTCGGTCTTCACGGTGGCCAGGTCGGCGAGCAACGCCTCGAGACCCGCACCGTCGATGTTGAGGCTCGTTCGAGCCATGAGGTCCTCCCCTCGTGCCGGAAGCCGGAGCGCGTCGCGTCTCACCGCGACCCGCCCCGGCCGTCCCTGTGTGTGGTCGGTCAGCCCAGGCTGCTGGCGAGCTGCTGGTCGGCGCCCTCGAGGGTGCTGGCCGCGTTCTCGAGGAACGTCGCCATGCTCTCGACCGCCGAGATCGTCTTCGACGCCCCGGTCGTGAACTCGGTGTACGTCGCGTCGAATGCCTTCGACGACTTGTCGGTCACGTAGCCCGAGCCGACGAGGTTGTCGATCTGCGACTTCATCTGACCCAGCTGGTCTTCGATCGCACGCTGCCCGTTGCGCAGCTGGGTGGCCTGCGTGCGCAGGTCGTCGTAGGTGACGGTGACATTGGCCATGAGGTGGTCCCTCTCGTTGGTGGTGCCGACCGGTCGGTCGGACTCGACCAATATGTCATGCCTGATAGTTTGCGTAACGGTTCTCCACAGATCGGAGTCGACATGCGTCGCAAGAAGGACAAGCCCAGGAGGCGCGAGCAACACCCGACGCCACCTCCGGTGATCACCGCCGAGACGATTCGTGAGCAACGTGCCGAAGGGCTGCTCTCGCGCGTCACCACCCTGCCCCTCCGGCCGCCCGCGCCGATCGTGACGTCCCCTCCCCCGCCGACCCGCGCCTCCTCGGGGTTCGTCGTCGAGGAGCGTCGAAGCGAGTCGGCGCAGCACGCTCCCGTCATTCCGGAGAGCACGGCACCGTCCGCGGTCGCACCCCTCGCGCCCCTCGCGCCCCTCGCCGCCGCGATCCCTCACGCGCCGCGGTTTGCCGCCACCACCCCGAGGCGGTCAGCCCCCGATCAGCCCGCCGGCCGTGACGCGGTGCCGTCCGTTCCCGATCTCGAGGCGACGACGCTGCGCCCTCGGCACTACGGCCTGCGCCTCCCGGACGAGAGCGTCGTCCCCGTCACACGACGCGCGATCGTGGTCGGGCGTCGAACCGACCGCCCCCTGCCCCCTCCGACCGACGCCGATGTCGTGGCGCTCGACGACGCCGGCCGATCACTGTCTCGCCACCACGTCTCGATCGTGATCGGTACCGACGCGGCCGTCTGGGTCACCGATCTCGGCTCGGGAAACGGCACCACCGTCGTGTCTCCCAGCGGCGAGACCACCGAACTCGACGCACACACGCCGAACCGCGCACGAGTCGGATCGGTGCTGTCGATCGGCGACCACAGGGTGACGGTCGTCAGGCACCTGCCGGCGGACTGCACGACCGACGCCTAGCCGACTTCCCGGGCGCATCGGGGCCGCTCGAGCGCGGAGGGGCGCGGAAGGGGGCTAGATCTTCTCGATCGGTGCGACCTTGATCAGCAGCTTCTTGCGGCCGGCGGCGTCGAAGAGCACCTCGGCGATGCGACGGGCGCCGATGCCGGTGACGGCCATGACACGGCCTTCGCCGAAGTCGACGTGCGAGATGCGGTCGCCGGCCTCGAGCTCCATGTCGCCGTTGTCGCGGACGGTGCCCGTGACCCGGTTGGCCCACTCGGTCTTCGGCTTCGTCTTCGCCGCCGCCGTGGCCCGGTCGTAACTGCCCGAGCCATAGCCGCCCGACGCCCGCGGCGTCGCTCCGCGGTTGCCGTCGCCACCCTCGCGACGGGCGTTGAGCGCCCGCGGTTGTGTGCCCCCGCGGCTGGTGGCCATGCCGGGCGACTGCTTCCAATCGATGAGCTCGACGGGGATCTCTTGCAGGTACCGCGACGGCATCGCCACGTTGACCTCGCCGAACTGCGCCCGCGTCATCGCGAGCGACAGGAACAGCCGCTGTCGAGCGCGAGTGATGCCGACGTAGAACAGTCGTCGCTCTTCGGACGGACCACCGGGCTCGTTCGCCGACATGCGGTGCGGCAACAGGTCTTCTTCGACGCCGGTGAGGAACACGGCCTCGTACTCGAGCCCCTTGGCGGTGTGCAGGGTCATCAGCGACACCGTGCCGCTCGTGTCGTCGAGGTCGTCGGCGGCTGCGACCAGCGTGACCTCGGTGAGGAAGTCGAGCAGCGTGCCGTCGGGGTTGTTCTTCTGGAACTCCTTCGTCACCGCGACGAGTTCGTCGATGTTCTCGGCGCGGGCCTCGTCTTGCGGGTCACGCGACGCCCGCAGCACCTCGACCAGGCCGCTGCCCGCGATCAGGGCCGACAGGATCTCGTGGACGGGCGCGGTCGCCGCCGTGGCCTGCACGTCGTCGAGCAGCTTCGCCAAGCCCGTGATCGCGCCGGTGACCTTCGGCCCGAGGCCGAGCTGGTCGGCGTTGCGCATCGCGTCACGCAGCGGCGCCTCGTTGGTGTCGGCCCAGCGCTGCATCGCGGTCTCGGTCGCGGGACCGATGCCGCGCTTGGGCACGTTCATGATGCGTCGCAGGGCGAGCGGGTCGGCCGGGTTGGCGACGGTGATCAGGTACGCCATGGCGTCCTTGATTTCGGCACGCTCGTAGAACTTGGTGCCACCGAGCACGCGGTAGGGGATGGCTGAGCGAATGAAGATCTCTTCGAGTGCACGCGTCTGCGAGTTGGTGCGGTAGAAGACGGCCATGTCTTTGTAGTCGGTGCCGGACTCGTGCAGCGCCGCGATCTCGTCGGCGACGAACTGGGCCTCGTCGTGACCGGTGTAGCCGGTGAACCCGACGATCTTGCTGCCGGCGCCGACCGTGGTGAACAGGTTCTTGGCCTGACGGTCGAAGTTGTTCGAGATGACCGCGTTGGCGGCGTCGAGGATGTTCTGGGTCGAGCGGTAGTTCTGCTCGAGCAGGATGACCTTCGAGTTCGGGAAGTCGCGCTCGAACTCGACGATGTTGCGGATGTCGGCGCCCCGGAACGCGTAGATCGACTGGTCGGAGTCACCCACCACGGTGAGCGACGCCCCGGGGATGCCGCCACTGCCGTCGCGCATCGACTGGACGAACTGACCGCCCCTCTCGAGCTCGTCGACGAGGTCGGCCTGCACCGGCCGGGTCAGCTCGCGGATGAGCGAGTACTGCGCGTGGTTGGTGTCTTGGTACTCGTCGACCAGGATGTGCCGGAACCGCCGCTGGTACTGGGCGGCCACGTGCGGGAAGGCGCGGAACAGGTAGACGGTCTGGGCGATGAGGTCGTCGAAGTCGAAGGCGTTGGCCCGCTGCAGCTCGCGGGTGTACTGACGGAAGATCTCGAGGAACATGACCTCTTGCGGGTCGTTCATGTTGATCTGGCGCGAGTACGACTCGACGTCGCTGAGCTCGTTCTTGAGCTTGGAGATCTTGCCCGAGGCCATGCTGACGGTCAGCCCGAGCTGGTCGGCGTCGAGCTCTTTCAGGATGCGCTTGAGCAGGGCCCTCGAGTCGGCGGAGTCGTAGATCGTGAAGCTCTTTGTGAAGCCGAACTGCTCGGCCTCGCGCCGGAGGATTCGCACGCACGCCGAGTGGAACGTGCTGATCCACATGCCCTCGCCTGCTTGACCGACGAGGTGCGCCACGCGCTCGCGCATCTCGGCCGCGGCCTTGTTGGTGAAGGTGATGGCGAGGATCTGGCTGGGCCACGCCTCGCGCGTCGCCAGCAGGCCCGCGATGCGACGGGTCAGCACGCTGGTCTTGCCCGAGCCGGCACCGGCCACGATCAGCAGCGACTGCCCGCGGTACTCGACCGCCTCTTTCTGCTGGGGGTTGAGACCGGCGGTCAGGGGGTCGCCGGAACCGCCGGCAGCGTCAGAGGGCTCGAGCACGATCGTCATGGCCCCTCGAGTCTAAGCGCGACCACCGACATGGCGAGAGGGTGCGGGGCGACCACGGTCGCAGGCGGCGTCGCGCGGGGTCAGCGGGACGCGAAGGCGACCCGCGCCTCCTCGGCGAGCTCGGGCTGGTCGGCGAAGACTCCGTCGACGCCGAGCGCCATGAGGGAGGTGAACTCGGCCTGCCAGTCGCCGAAGGCCGCCTTGCCACCGGGGCCGCGGTGGGCCTTGGCCAGGAAGGCGTTCTCGGCACGGAGCGTCCAGGTGAAGACGTCAAGTCCGGCCGCGTGCGCCCGGTCGACGACCCGACCGTCGGTCGCCCCTTGCGCGTCGACGAGCGTGTGCTTGTCGAGGCTGACGCCGTGCAACCCGGCGTCGACGAACGACTCGAGCGACTCGGCGTGCAGCTGGTCGCGGTAGCCCACCGACGATCTGCCCGAGGCGACCAGGTCGGCTGCGACGCCGGCCTTCTCGAGCAGGTAGACGAGCCGGGCACCGAGCCGCTGGTCGGCGAGCCGACCGAGCACGGTCTGCTCGAACGACTCGATGGTCAGCCGCGGGTCGTCGACCCAGCGCCGCTGCCGCAGCTCGTCGGCGAGCAGCTCGCCGAGCGGCAGGCCGATCGAGTCGAAGTAGGTGGCGTGTTTGACCTCGGCGACGAGCCCGACGGGCCGATCCGCCGCGTCGAGCAGGTCGAGCAGGTCGCCCAGCCGCTGGATGCGCCCCTCACCGTCGTGCGCCGCACTCTCGGGCCGAAGCTCGGGCAGCCGTTCGCGGATGCGCAGCGTGCTGAGCTCGTCCCAGGTGAAGTCCTCGGTGAACCAGCCCGTGACCTTCGTGCCGTCGATGGTCTTGGTCGTGCGGCGGTGCCGGAACTCGTCGTGGTCCGCGACGTCGGTCGTGCCCGAGATCTCGTTCTCGTGCCGCAGGACGAGCACGCCGTCGCTCGACGCGACCAGGTCGGGCTCGATGGCGTCGGCCCCGAGTTCGATCGCGAGACGGTAGGCGTCCTCGCCGTGCTCGGGTCGGTGACCGCTGGCGCCGCGATGGGCGATGACGAGAGGCGAGGTGGACACCCGGCCACGCTAACCGGCGCGCCCGTACGCGACCCGAGCAGTAGTAGCAGCGGGGGATGAAGCGTCTCGCGCGCGCCGGACGCAAAACATGCACGCCATGCACGTTCGCCCTGCGAGAATACGGCTCTCATCAGGCGGATCTTCAGCCATTCGTTGCACGACAGGCGTTAGCCTCATGGGTACGGAAACGCCTTCGTGCACCTGCGCGGGCGGTCCACACATCCCTAGCGATCAGAAGAGGAACCCCTTGGCATTCTCGAATCCCGGCTTCAGTCAGTCGCCGGCCTTCTCGAAGAACGGCGGGCCCGTCATCCGTCAGCAGCAGGGCGCAGCCCAGCCGGTCGAGTACAACGGCATGACCGCCGAGCAGCTGCAGCAGCTCTACTCGCAGCCCGCCGCCGGCCCCACGCAGACCGACCGGATGACCTACGAAGACACCATCACCAAGACGCTGCTCGCGTTCGGTGTCGTGCTCGTCGGTGCGGCCATCGGATGGTTCATCCCGGCCCTCGCCTTCGTCGGGGCCATCGCCGGCTTCGTGCTGGCGCTCGTCAACATCTTCAAGAAGAAGCCCTCCCCCGGGCTCGTGCTCGCCTACTCGGCGGCACAGGGTCTCTTCGTCGGTGGCATCTCGTCGATCTTCGAGAGCCAGTGGGACGGCATCGTCACCCAGGCCCTGATCGGCACCGTCGCGGTGTTCGCCACGACCCTGCTGCTCTTCAAGAGTGGCAAGATCCGCGCGTCGGCCAAGGCCACCAAGGTCTTCATGATCGCGATGATCGGCTACGGCGTCTTCTCGCTGATCAACTTCGGTCTGATGATCTTCGGTGCGAACAGCAACCCCTGGGGCCTCCGCGGCATGGAGATCTTCGGCATCCCGCTCGGCTTCATCCTGGGCATCCTCGTCGTGATCATGGCCGCGTACTCGCTGGTCCTCGACTTCGACCAGGTCAAGACCGGCGTCGAGCGCGGCGCACCCCGCATCTACGCCTGGTCGGCCGCCTTCGGCATCGTCATGACCGTGATCTGGCTCTACGTCGAGATCCTGCGCATGCTCGCCATCCTGCGCGGCAGCGACTAGCCAGCGCGGCGTCACCCGCACCACCCCGAAGCGGGGCTCGTTCCGACCGGGACGGGCCCCGCTTCTGTGTGGGTGGGGGTCGACGGCCGAGGGGGTGGGGGTCGATGGCCGAGGGGGCAGAAGGTGCTGCTCGTGGGCAGATGAAGAGCACGTTCTGCCCGCTCGTTCGTACCCTGGCCCGAGACCACGCCGAGATCCAGGAACGACGACATCCCGCGGAGACGACGAAACCCCCTCGGGCAGGTGTCTGCCGGAGGGGGTTTCGCGTCACTGCGCTTCGCGGGAGGTCTCCCTCACTTCGCGTTCGCGGCTACTGGTGGGCACCGGGGTCGCAGGCTCCCCCGGAATGACCGGGCTCGATGCTTCGCATCGAAAACAGCCCGGTCATTCCCATTCGATCGTTCCCGGGGGCTTGGAGGTGACGTCGAGCACGACGCGGTTGACGCCGTCCACCTCGTTCGTGATGCGGTTCGAGATGCGGGCCAGCACGTCGTAGGGCAGACGCGTCCAGTCGGCCGTCATCGCGTCTTCGGACGACACCGGACGCAGCACGATCGGGTGACCGTACGTACGACCGTCGCCCTGCACACCCACCGAGCGGACGTCGGCGAGCAACACCACGGGGCACTGCCAGATCTCGTCGTCCAGGCCGGCCGCGGTCAACTCGGCCCGCGCGATCGCGTCGGCCGCACGCAGCAACTCGAGTCGCTCGTGCGTCACCTCGCCCACGATGCGGATGCCGAGACCGGGGCCGGGGAACGGCTGACGCCCGACGATGACCTCGGGCAGACCGAGCTCACGCCCGATGGCCCGAACCTCGTCCTTGAAGAGGGTGCGGAGCGGCTCGACGAGCTCGAACTGCAGGTCTTCGGGCAGGCCGCCCACGTTGTGGTGGCTCTTGATGTTCGCCGTGCCCGTACCGCCACCGCTCTCGACGACGTCGGGGTAGAGGGTGCCCTGCACGAGGAACTTGACGGCCGAGTCGCCCTCGGCCGCGGCCTCGAGCACCAGCGCCTCGGCGGCGGCCTCGAAGCTGCGGATGAACTCTCGGCCGATGATCTTGCGCTTCTGCTCGGGGTCGGTCACCCCGGCGAGGGCGTCGAGGAACTGCTGCTCGGCGTCGATCGTGACGAGTCGCACACCGGTCGAGGCGACGTAGTCCTCTTCGACCTGACGACGCTCGTCGGCGCGCAGCAGACCGTGGTCGACGAAGACGCAGATCAGCTGGTCGCCGACGGCCTCGTGGACGATGGCGGCCGCGACGGCCGAGTCGACCCCGCCCGAGAGGCCGCAGATGACGCGAGAGTCACCGACCTGTTCGCGGATGCGGGCGACCTGCTCGGCGATGACGTTGCCGCTGTTCCAGTCGGCGGGGATGCCGGCGGCGCGGTGCAGGAAGTTCTCGAGCACGGCCTGGCCGTACGACGAGTGCTTGACCTCGGGGTGCCACTGGACGCCGTAGAGCTTGCGGGCGTCGCTCGAGAACGCGGCGACGGGGGTCGACGCGCTCGAGGCCAGCACGTCGAAGCCCTCGGGGGCCTTCGACACCGAGTCGCCGTGGCTCATCCACGTCGTCTGCGAGGCCGGCTGGCCCGACAACAGCGTGCTGTCGCCCTCGGCGAGCGTGACGTCGGTGGCGCCGTACTCACGCTGGCCGGTCTGCGAGACCTCGCCGCCGAGCGCCTTGGCCATGGCCTGGAAGCCGTAGCAGATGCCCAGCACGGGGATGTCGAGGTCGAAGATGCCCGCGTCGATGCTCGGCGCGCCTTCTTCGTAGACGCTCGACGGACCGCCGCTGAGCACGATGCCCACGGGGTTCTTCTCGGCGATCTCGGCCGCGGTGATCGTGTGCGGCACGATCTCGCTGTAGACGTTGGCCTCACGCACGCGCCGGGCGATCAGCTGCGCGTACTGGGCGCCGAAGTCGACCACGAGCACGGGGCTCTGCGCGGTCTCGGGCGCGCGGTCGGCCGGTGCGGGGGCCGTGGCGGCGGTCGTCGCCGACGCCTCGGCGGTCTCGGGTGCGTCGGTCACGCGGGGGCTCCCTCGGTCGTGGGGGTGGTCTCGGCGGTCAGGGCTTCGTACTGCCGCGTCGCGAGCTTGGTCATGTGGCTCTCGACGAAGAACGAGAGCAGGGGCACGACGCCGCCGAGCGCGATGAGGAAGAACCGCGAGAACGGCCACCGCATCAGGCTCCAGAGACGGAAGTCGGCGAAGAGGTAGACGACGTAGAGCCAACCGTGCGCGATGAGGATCGCGGTCGACAGGTTGAAGCCCGTGGTCGAGTCGACCGGCACGAGGAACCCGCCCTGACCGCCGAGCTGCATCTCGAGCTGCAGGGGCGTGTACTTGAACAGCATCTCGAAGATGAGCAGCAGCAGCATCACGCCGGTGACGTACGCCGAGATCTTGTAGAACCTGACGGCACCCGGGATCTTCGGGATGTCGCGTTGCCGGGGCTTCAGAGGCATGGGGACGATTCTAGCCGCGCCCACCCCTGCGCCAGGACGGCACCTGTCGACGTCGACAGGTCGGGAGGCGCGGGTCAGGAGGCGCGGGTCGGCTGAGTCGCGCCGCGCGCGTCCGCCTCGGCCCGCGCCTCCTCGGCTTCTTCGTGCTCGCGCTCGAACGCGTCGCGGACGAGCCGGAACCAGAGGAAGACGGCGAAGCCGGCGAAGACGACCCATTCGATCGCGTAGAAGACGTTGAGCCAGTTGAACTGCACGTCGGACGCCGGAGGCGCGGAGTCGATCTCGCTCAGCGACGCGGGTGCGGAGTCGGAGACGACATAGCCGCCGTAGACCTGGCCGTCGAAGCCGGGCCACTCGTTGATCAGGGCGGCCACGGACACGACGGTCTGCGCACCGCTCTCGAAGTCGCTCTCGGTCGGCGACTCGGACGGGAAGTAACGGCCCTCGACCGTGACGGTCGAGGTCGCGGCCACAGACGGCTCGGCGGCCTCGGCGCCCTCGCGGGTCGCGGACCAGCCGAGCCCCACGGGCAGCGAGGCGCCGTTGGCGTCGTCGACGAAACGGCCGATCAGCCAGTAGCCGGTCTCGCCACCGTTGACGCGGTCACCGATGACGGCGAAGTCGTCCGGGTCGAACTCACCGGTGACGGACACGCGCTGGGCACCGAGCGAATCGGCGAAGGGCGTCTGCGGGGTCGCGACCGACGACAGCACCTTGCTGGTCTCGGTCTCGGGGTTGACGACCTGCACGCTCTCGACGCTGCGCTCGATCTGCCAGTGCCCGAGCCAGGCGAAGATCGCCGCCACGACGAGGGCGAGGCCGAGCAGGGCGATCCAGCGGGGTCGACGGGCGACGTGCCACATGGTCGCGGGCAGCGGTTCGCCGTCGACGCCGAGGAGGGCGGGGCGCTGCTCGGTCTGGGTCACGGAGGCGATCGTACCTCGCGTCGCCCACGAACCCGCTGGGACGACGGCGAACGATTCAGTACTCGGGGTCGCGTCGGCGCGTGGCCCGCTGGTCGCTCTGTTGGCCCGCCTGCTCGGCCCAGATGCGGGCCTCGTCGGCGTCCATCGCGTCGAGGTCGTCCAGGTCGTCGTCGGCGTCGGCGTCGCCGTCGGCCCCGTGTCGCGTGGTGTCGACCCGGCCTGCGGCGGCCCGCGCCGCACCGGCCCGGACCCGCTCGGTCTCGCGCTCGTCGTCGTCCTCGGTGACCTCGGCCTGGTCGAGGTCGTCACCGGCGAGGGCGGCCTCCATCAGGGCGATCTCGTCACCGCTGCGCGCCTCGCGTTCGAGACGACGGGCCTCGGCCTCGGCACGCTCGGCCTTTTTGCGCGACCGCAACAGCACCGAGCCGATGCGCTCGCTGTTCGAGGCGAGGACCGGCCCGAGCACCGCCATGATCAGCACGTACAGGCCGGCGAAGGGCTGCAACCGTTCGTCGAGACCCGCCCCCGCGGACAGGGTCGCCAGGATCAACGCGAACTCGCCCCGGTTGACCAGGATGACCGTGGTGTTGATGCCCGCCTGCGGCCCCAGCTTGTTGAGCCACGCGACGAACTGCCCGGCACCCACGTTGAGCAGCACGGTCATGCCCACGGCGATGGCCACGGGGCCGAGCACGCTCGGGAACAGGGCCGGGTTGAGCCCGAGGCCGAAGTTCAGGAAGAAGAACGCCCCGAAGACGTCGCGCATGGGCAGGGCGAACTGCTCGACCCGGTTGCGGAACTTCGTGGCCCCGATGATCAGGCCGATGAGGAACGCGCCGATCGCGTCGGTCACCCCGAGCACCTCGCCGAGGCCGGCGAAGAGCACGGCCAGTCCGAAGAACAGCACGGTGAAGAGTTCGTCGTCGCGCGTGCGCATGAGCCGGGAGACGACGCGACCACCCCATCGGGCCACGGCGAACATCACGACGAGGAACGCGAAGGCGATGCCGAGCTTCAGGATCACCGGCCCGGGGTCGGTCTCGCCGCTGAGCACGACGGACACGATCGCGAGGTAGATGGCGATGAAGATGTCTTCGACGACCGTGACGCCGAGGATCATCGGCGTCTCGCGGTTCGCCAGGCGGTTCAACTCGATCAGCAGCTTGGTGACGATCGCACTCGAGGACGTCGCCGTCATGCCCGCGATGATCAGCGCCTCGCGCGTGCCCCACCCGAGCATGAAGCCGAAGATCAGCCCGACGCCCATGTTGATGGCGATGTAGCTGCCGCCCGAGACGATGAGCCGCCCCGCGTTCGAGAAGAATTCGTCTTGGTCGAACTCGAGGCCGAGGTTGAACAGCAACAGGATCAACCCGAAGATGGCGATCAACTCGATGTTGTCGGACTCGAAGCTGAGCGGGAACCACCCCGTGTTCGTGCTGGCGAGCAGGCCGACGATCATGTAGATCGGGATCGACGGCAGGCCGATCAGCTTGCCGGCGCGGCCGAGCACGTACGCGATCAGCAGCAGGATGCCGAGGACGATCAGCTCTTCACCCAGGTGCATCGGCTTAGCCCCCGGGCGGGGCGTCGACCGGCGAGCGGTGCTTGAGCTCGCCCGTGCGGTAGAACGAGAACGCCTTGGCGACCTTCTCGGGTGAACCGGCCACGACGAGCGTGTCACCGGGGAACACCTTGAAGTCGCCCGACGGCGCCGGGTTGGCCGCGTCGCCCCGGACGACCGCAACGACGGTCAGGCCGACGACGCCCTTGGCGCCGAGGTCGCCGAGCGGCTGACCGGCGATGTGGTCGTCGTAGTCGACCGTGAACCAGTCGATGCTGAGGCCGGGGATCTGGTCGAGGGCCGAGAGCGACTCGGTGATGCGCGTGCCGCCGAGCAGTTCGGCGAGCGTGTGCGCCTCGTCTTCGCTGAGGCGCAGCGAGACCTTCTTGACGTGGTCGCCGTCGACGTCGTCGCTGAACGTGATGAGGTCGCTGTGACCCGAGCGGTGCGTGATGACACCGCACTTGCCGCCGTCGTCGGTGATGAAGGTGTGCAGCACACCCACGCCGGGGAGCTTGACTCGACGCACGTCAACCATGGTTCGTCTCCAGTGGACTCGGGGGCAGTCGTCTCAGCCTAGCGGCGGGTTCGGCCGCGGCAGCCGGGCTGCTCACGGTGGGGACAACCCGTCACCCTCCACAGGTGTTCCCGCGTCCGCGGACGGAGGAACCGCGGGAGGCGCGGTGCCCGACGAACGGGCACCGCGCCTCCTGCAGGTGGTCGCGCGAGCGACCGGGCATCAGCCCTGGCGGCCGCCCGGGCTGCCCGCCGAGGTGTCGTCGCCCGGCGTGCCCGCGGGCTCGGTGACCTCCTCGCCCGGCTTGGGCGCGCCTCCTTGGTCGGCACCGGGGACGACCATGTCGTCCTCGTCGAAGCCGAAGGTGATGTCGGGCGCCTCGAGGCGGACGCGGTCGGCCGACTCGTCGTCGGGCTCGAGCTGGCTCGCCCGCTCGGCCGCGACCCGCTTGAGGTAGTTCGCCACCTCGGCCTCGGCCTCGTCGTCGCTCCAGCCGAGCACGCCGGCCATCAGCTTGGCGGCGACGGGCGCGGCGGACTCACCCCGGTCCCACGCCTCGATCGAGATGCGGGTGCGGCGGGCGAGGACGTCCTCGAGGTGCAGGGCGCTCTCGTGGCTCGCGGCGTAGACGACCTCGGCGCGGATGTAGTCGTCGGCCCCGGGGAGGGGCTCGGCGAGCGACGGGTCGTCGCGGATGAGATCGAGGATCTCGTCCGTCGTGGTGCCGTACCGGTTGAGCAGGTGCTCGATGCGCACCTTGTGGACGCCGAACGCCTTCGCGATCTTGCCGCGCTTGTTCCACGCCGCGTGGTACCCCTCGGCGCCGATCAGCGGGATCTCCATCGTGGTGCTCGACGGGATGCGGCCGTCGAGGGCCGCGACGGCCTCGTCGATGGCGTCCTCGGCCATGACCCGGTAGGTCGTCCACTTGCCGCCGGCCACGACGACGAGGCCCGGCACGGTGTGGGCGACGATGTGCTCGCGCGAGAGCTTCGACGTCTGGTCGGACTCGCCCGCCAGCAGCGGACGCAGACCGGCGTAGACGCCCTCGACGTCGGCCCGGGTGAGCGGCACGGCCATGACCTTGTTGACGTGCTCGAGGATGTAGTCGATGTCGGCCGCCGTGGCCGCGGGGTGGGCCTTGTCGAGGTCCCAGTCGGTGTCGGTCGTGCCGACGAGCCAGTGACGGCCCCACGGGATGACGAACAGGACGCTCTTCTCGGTGCGGAAGATCATGCCCATGTCGGAGTGGATGCGGTCGCGCGGCACCACGAGGTGCACGCCCTTCGACGCCCGCACCTTGAACTGACCCCGCTCGCCGACCATGGCCTGCGTGTCGTCCGTCCAGACGCCGGTCGCGTTGACGACCTGCTTGGCGCGGATCTCGAAGTGCTCGCCGGTCTGGTAGTCGTGCGCCTTCACGCCGACGACCCGCTCGCCCACCTTGACGAAGCCCTCGACCCGGATGCGGCTCGCCGCGTGTGCGCCGTAGCTCGAGGCGGTGCGCACCAACGACGAGACGTACCGGGCGTCGTCGACCTGGGCGTCGTAGTAGGTGAGGCCGCCGACCACCGCGTCCTTCGACAGGCTCGGGATGGCGCGGAGCACCTGCGTCTTGGTGAGGTGACGGTGGTGGGGGACGCCGGGCGGGCGACCACCGGTCCAGCTGAAGATGTCGTAGAGCGCCATGCCGGCACCGATGTAGAACCGCTCGTAGACCGGCTTGCTGAGCGGGTAGAGGAACCGCACGGGCTTCACCAGGTGCGGTGCCAGGCGTTGCAGCAGCAAGCCACGCTCGATCAGTGCCTCGCGCACGAGACGGAAGTTCAGTTGCTCGAGGTAGCGGATGCCACCGTGCACGAGCTTCGACGAGCGACTCGACGTGCCGGAGCCCCAGTCACGGGCCTCGACGATGCCGACGCTCAACCCACGGGTCACGGCGTCGAGCGCGGAACCCGCACCGACGATGCCACCCCCGATCACGAGGATGTCGAGTTCTTTCGTCTTCAACGCCTCGACGGCTGCGGCCCGTTCGTCGGGGCCGAGCTTCGTGGAGAGCGAAACGGACGCGGACTTGGCCATGCGAGCCTCCATCGTTGGATTCGGTCGGCCCGGTCTCTCGACCGGACCACCCCATCAAACGCTAGTGAGGCTGGTAGGGGGCCACAACCACCTCGACGCGCTGGAACTCCTTCAGATCGCTGTAGCCGGTGGTCGCCATCGAACGACGCAGCGCGCCCATGATGTTCGACGTGCCGTCGACCGTCGTGGCGGGACCGTAGAGGATCTTCTCGAGCGAGCCGATGGTGCCCACGTGCATGCGTCGACCGCGGGGCAGTTCGGGGTGGTGCGCCTCGGCGCCCCAGTGGTAACCACCGCCGGGCACGTCGTCGGCCCGGGCCAGCGCGGCACCCAGCATGACGGCGTCCGCGCCGCAGGCGATGGCCTTGACCAGGTCGCCCGAGGTGCCCAGGCCCCCGTCGGCGATGACGTGGACGTAGCGCCCGCCCGACTCGTCGAGGTAGTCGCGGCGCGCGCCCGCCACGTCGGCCACGGCGCTCGCCATGGGAGCGTGGATGCCCAAGGAGGCGCGGGTCGTGCTGGCTGCGCCGCCCCCGAACCCGACGAGGACGCCGGCGGCACCGGTGCGCATCAGGTGCAGGGCGGCCGTATAGGTCGAGGCGCCACCGACGATGACGGGGACGTCGAGCTCGTAGATGAACTTCTTGAGGTTCAGCGGCTCGCTGTTCTTCGCGACGTGCTCGGCGCTGACCGTCGTGCCCCGGATGACGAAGAGGTCGACGCCGGCGTCGACGACCGTCTGGTACAGGTCTTGTGTGCGCTGGGGGCTGAGGGCGCCGGCGACGGTGACCCCGGCGGCGCGGATCTCGGCGAGGCGGTCGCGGACGAGCTCGGGCTTGATCGGCTCGCTGTAGATCTCTTGCATGCGGGCGACCGAGTCGTCGTCGGAGAGCTCGCGGATCTCGGCCAGCACCTGCTCGGGGTCGTCGTAGCGCGTCCAGACGCCCTCGAGGTCGAGGACGCCGAGGCCGCCGAGCTGGCCGATGCGGATGGCCGTGGCCGGACTGACCACCGAGTCCATGGGCGCGGCGATGACCGGCGACTCGAACTGGAACGCGTCGATCGACCACCCGACCGAGACGTCGCGCGGGTCGCGCGTACGCCGGCTCGGAACGATGGCGATGTCGTCGAACGCGTACGCGCGGCGGGCTCGCTTGGAGACGCCGATCTCTACCTCAGTCACCGTGCCACCCTACCGGAGCCGGGGGTCGCGCCCCCGGCCCGGCGGCATCACCGGCGGTAGTTGGGGGCCTCGACGACCATCTGCAGGTCGTGCGGGTGGCTCTCCTTCAGGCCGGCGGCGGTGATGCGGACGAACTTGCCGTTCGCCTTGAGCTCGGCCACGGTGCGACCCCCGACGTAGAACATCGACTGACGGAGACCACCGCTGAGCTGGTACACGACGTTGTTGAGCGCGCCGCGGTAGGGCACCTGACCCTCGACGCCCTCGGGGATGAGCTTGTCGTCGCTCGGCACGTCGGCCTGGAAGTAGCGGTCCTTCGAGTACGACGTGTTCTTGCCGCGCGTCTGCATCGCACCCAGCGAGCCCATGCCGCGGTAGTTCTTGAACTGCTTGCCGTTGACGAAGACCAGGTCGCCCGGGCTCTCGTCGCAGCCGGCGAGCAGCGAACCGAGCATGACCGTGTCGGCGCCGGCCACCAGGGCCTTGGCGATGTCGCCCGAGTACTGCAGCCCACCGTCGGCGATGACCGGGACGCCGGCCTCGCGAGCGGCGAGGGACGCCTCGTAGACCGCCGTGACCTGGGGCACGCCGACGCCCGCGACGACGCGGGTGGTGCAGATGGAGCCCGGACCCACGCCGACCTTGATGGCGTCGGCGCCGGCCTCGATCAGGGCCTGGGCGCCGCTGCGCGTGGCGACGTTGCCGCCGATGACGTCGATGTGCGCGAAGCTCGGGTCGGCCTTGATGCGACGGATCATGTCGAGCTCGCCCGAGCTCTCGCCGTTGGCGGTGTCGACCACGAGCACGTCGACCCCCGCGTCGCGCAGGGCGCTGGCGCGCTCCCACGCGTCGCCGAAGAAGCCGATCGCGGCGCCGACCCGCAGGCGGCCCTCGTCGTCCTTCGTGGCGTCGGGGTACTTCTCGCTCTTGTCGAAGTCCTTGACGGTGATGAGGCCGCGCAGGTGCCCGGCCTCGTCGACCAGGGGAAGCTTCTCGATCTTGTGCTGCGCGAAGATGGCGATCGCCGAGTCGGGGTCGACGCCCTCGGGCGCGGTGATCAGCGGCGCCTTCGTCATGACGTCGCGGACGAGCGTCGTCGACATCTCGAACGGCGAGACGAATCGCATGTCACGGTTGGTGATGATGCCGACCAGCGTGCCGTCGCCCTCGACGACCGGCAGGCCCGAGACGCGGAACTGCCCGCAGAGCGCGTCGACCTCGGCCACCGTGGCGTCGGGCGTCGTCGTGACGGGGTTGGTGATCATGCCCGACTCGCTGCGCTTGACCTTGTCGACGTGCGCGGCCTGGTCGGCGATCGAGAGGTTGCGGTGGATGATTCCGATGCCGCCCTGGCGCGCCATCGCGATGGCCATGCGCGACTCGGTCACGGTGTCCATCGCGGCCGAGAGCAGCGGCACCGCGACCCGGATGCGCTTGGTGAGCTGCGACGAGGTGTCGGTCTCGCTCGGGATGACGTCGGTGCGGCCCGGAAGCAGCATGACGTCGTCGTAGGTGAGTCCGATGAATCCGAACGGGTCCGGCTGGTCCATGAGTCCCCTTCGAAGGAGCGAGATGAGGGTGAGTGGGTTGGCACCGGATCGCCGTCGAGCCCGGTAGTCGATATTAACCCAGCCCGCGCCTCCTGCATTCCTCTCGGCGGCGCACCCGCCGCATCGCCGAGGAGGCGCGCGCGGCCCCCCGGGACGCAACGGAACGGCACCGTTACCGATCCGACACACGGAAGATTCGTGATTCTCGCTCGACATGGGGGATTCTGTACCGACTCCACTCCGTCGCGCACCTGAAACATGCTCGACACTCAGCGGAGTTACTGTCAGCGACGACGACGCCCCGGGAGCAGAACGAGACCGCCCGAATCTCGACGGGGCGCTTCCCACCAGGAGGTTTTGTGAGACTCTCGACGACCATCGCGTCGCGGCCACGGCTGCGGCAGTCCCTGATCGTGACGGCCTCCGCCGTACTGCTCGGACTCCTGGCGACCTTCATGGGGGCCTTCGCCCCGACGGCCGCCCACGCCGCGGCCGCCGCCTGCACCACCGACGCGACGACCGGCTGCATCCAGGGAACGATCAACGACAGCGAGCGGGAGCCCGCCTCGGGCGTCGACGTGATCGCGACGAACGCGACCGGCGACGAGCAGACCGCGACCACCGACGACACCGGTCGGTGGAGCATCGCGGTGACCGAGGCCGGCAGCTACACCGTGACGGTCGACCAGGACACCCTGCCCGACGGCCAGTTCCTGGTGAACGCCGACAACGCCGAGCGCACCGTGACCGTGAACCTCGGCGCCACGGCGAGCGCCCTGTTCGCCCTCACCGCCGAGGAAGGCGCCACGAGCGGCGCCGCGACCGCGTCGAGCTTCAACTGGGACCGCTTCGCGCAGCAGTTCGCCTCGGGCATCCGGCTCGGCCTGCTGCTCGCCCTCGCCGCCATCGGCCTGTCGCTGATCTACGGCACGACGGGCCTCAGCAGCTTCTCGCACGGCGAGCAGGTGACCCTCGGCGGTCTGCTGGCCTACTCGTTCACCTCGATCGGGGTGCCGCTGATCCTGGCCGCGGTGCTCAGCACGGTGATCTGTGCGGCGACGGGCTACCTGCAGGACCTCGCGATCTGGAAACCGCTGCGGAAGCGCCGACTCAGCCTCACCCAGCTGATGATCGTGACCATCGGCCTCTCGATCGCCCTGCAGTACGCATTCCAGTACTTCTACGGCGCCGGCACCGTGCGCATCGACCGCGACAACCCGACCACCGTCGACTTCCTCGGCGTGACCCTGACCGTCCAGTCGTACGTCGCCATGGCGATCTCGGTGGTCGTGCTGGTCGGCACGGGACTGTTCCTGCTGAAGACCCGCACCGGCCGCGCCACCCGCGCCGTGTCGGACAACCCGGCCCTCGCCGCGGCCTCGGGCATCGACGTCGACCGCATCATCCGCCTGGTCTGGACGCTGGCCGCCGGCCTGGCCGGCCTCTCGGGCGTCATGCTCGGCCTCGTGCTCAACGGCGTCAACTGGATGACCGGCCTGCAGATCCTGCTGCTGATCTTCGCCGCCGTCACCCTCGGCGGCCTCGGCACGGCCTTCGGGGCCCTGGTCGGTTCGCTGATCATCGGCATCATCGTCGAGCTGACCAACATCTGGCTGCCCGGCGACTTCAAGTACGCAACGGCGCTGCTGATCCTGATCCTGATCCTCGTGTTCAGACCACAGGGCATCTTCGGGCGAAAAGAACGAGTGGGCTAAGGGGACACGACCATGTACTTCATCGAACTCCTGCGGGCGCTGAGCGCCGAGGCCCTCGCGCCCACGACGGCCGCCTTCGCCATCGCGGCGATCGGCCTGAACATCCACTTCGGCTTCACCGGCCTGATCAACATGGGCCAGGCGGCGTTCCTGCTGCTCGGTGCCTACGGTTTCGCCATCTCGATCAGCAACGGCCTGCCCCTCGGCCTCGCCGTCATCATCGCCCTGCTCTGCTCGTTGGTCTTCGCGCTCATCCTCGGCGTGCCGACGCTGAAGCTGAGGGGCGACTACCTGGCCATCGTCACCATCTGTTCGGCCGAGATCATCCGGTACGTGGGACGGTCGAGCATCCTGACGACCACGACGGGTGGCTCGAACGGCATCCCCGGGGCCTCGTACCGCGAGGCCTTCACCGCCCTCTCGCCGCTGCCCGACGGCCAGACGACGATCCTGTGGTTCACCTACGAGAACAACGGCGTCAACGGCTGGTGGATCCGCATCGCCGGCTGGAGCATCGTCGCCCTCCTCAGCCTCCTGGTCTTCCTGCTCAGCCGCAGCCCGTGGGGCCGCGTGCTCAAGGGCATCCGTGAGGACGAGGACGCCGTGCGCAGCCTCGGCAAGAACGTCTACTCGTACAAGATGCAGGCGCTCGTGCTCGGTGCGCTGATGGGGTCGCTCGCCGGCATCATCTACGTGCTGCCGAGCTCGGTGCAGCCCGACAGCATGGGACGGTCGATGACCTTCTTCATCTGGACGGCCCTGCTGCTCGGTGGTGCCGCCACCGTCTTCGGCCCGGTGCTCGGAGCGATCCTGTTCTTCGTCACCCGCCTGCTGGTGCGCACCCTCGCCGGCGACTTCATCCCGTCGAGCATCATGAACGGCCAGCAGGCCGAGCAGTTCTCGTACATCCTCGTCGGCATCGCCCTCATGCTGCTGATCATCTTCAGGCCACAGGGCATCCTCGGAAAGAAGAAGGAGTTGGCGTTCAGTGTCTGACACCTCGAGCACCACCAACGGACCGGCCTCGAGCGGCAGCACGCTGCCCCGCCGCGAGGGCTACGACTACGACCGCAGCGTCCTGCGTTCGAAGCTCACCACGGTCGGGCGGACCCCCGGGTCGGCCAAGCCCGACCCGATCCTCACGGTCGACAACGTCGTCCGACGCTTCGGCGGCATGACCGCCGTCGACGTCGGCCACGTCGAGGTGCAGCGCGGTGCCATCACGGCGCTGATCGGCCCCAACGGCGCCGGCAAGACGACCTTCTTCAACCTGCTGACCGGCTTCGACAAGGCCTCGTCCGCGCCCACGGCATTCAAGCGCAGCGGCCCGGGCGTCGCGAAGTGGGTGTTCGAGGGCAAGGCCATGGGCAACGTCGGCGCCGCCAAGGTCGCCCGCTCGGGCATGGTGCGCACGTTCCAGCTCACCAAGGCGCTCTCGCGGCTCACGGTGATGCAGAACATGCTCCTGGGCGCGAAGGACCAGCCCGGGGAGAACTTCTTCGTCGCGATCGTCGCGCCGCTCTGGCGCAAGCGCGAGCGCGAGATCGAGGCCAAGGCCGAGGACCTCCTCGCCCGGTTCAAGCTGCTCGAGAAGAAGGACGACTTCGCCGGCAGCCTCTCGGGCGGCCAGCGCAAGCTGCTCGAGATGGCCCGTGCCCTGATGAGCGACCCGGCCATGATCATGCTCGACGAGCCGATGGCCGGCGTGAACCCGGCACTGACGCAGTCGCTGCTGGGGCACATCCAGAGCCTGCGCGACGACGGCACCACGGTGCTCTTCGTCGAGCACGACATGCACATGGTCCGCCACATCTCGGACTGGGTGATCGTCATGGCCGAGGGACGCATCGTGGCCGAGGGCCCGGCCGACACGGTCATGGACGACCAGGCCGTCATCGACGCCTACCTGGGCGCGCACCACGACACCGACCTGGGCGACGACTCGCTGCTCGACGACGCCACGCTCGAACAGCTCGAAGAAGAGGTGGCACGCGAGGACGCGGCCCGCGCGGCCGAGGCGACCAGCGCCTCCTCGTCGACGGGCGGCGTCGCCGGACGCGACCTGCCCGGCCACCCCGACCCCTCGACCCCGCAGGCCACGAACGCGGCCGACGACCAGCTGTCCGACGGACGGCAGAGCGGAGACAAGCGATGAGCACGGCACAGGACGGCGCGGGCGCCACCACCGCGGCCAAGCACCCGGGCACCGAGAAGTTCGCGGGCGTCGAGCCGGTGATGAACGCCACGGACCTCGTCGCGGGCTACCTGCCCGGCGTCAACATCCTCAACGGGTGCGACCTCGTCTGCTACCCGGGCGAACTGATCGGCATCATCGGCCCGAACGGCGCCGGCAAGTCCACGCTGCTCAAGGCGCTCTTCGGCCAGGTCAAGATCCACTCGGGATCGGTCACGCTCGGCGGCACCGACATCACGAACCTCAAGGCCAACAAGCTGGTCGAGGCGGGCGTCGGCTTCGTCCCGCAGACCAACAACGTGTTCCCCTCGCTCACCATCGAGGAGAACCTGCAGATGGGCATGTTCCTGCGGCCCAAGAAGTTCGCCGAACGCCTCGAGGTCATCTACGACCTGTTCCCGGTGCTCGCCGACCGTCGCGGCCAGCGTGCCGGCTCGCTCTCGGGCGGCGAACGGCAGTCCGTCGCCATGGCCAGGGCCCTGATGATGGACCCGAAGGTGCTGCTGCTCGACGAGCCGTCCGCCGGCCTGTCGCCCGTGCGCCAGGACGAGACGTTCATCCGCACCCGCCGCATCAACAAGGCCGGCGTCTCGGTGATCATGGTCGAACAGAACGCCCGCCGCTGCCTGCAGATCTGTGACCGCGGCTACGTCCTCGACCAGGGCCGCAACGCCTACTCGGGCACCGGCCGCGAGCTGGCCGACGACCCCAAGGTCATCGAGCTCTACCTCGGCACCCTGGCGAAGGACGTCGACGCGTCCTGACGCCCCCGGTGGTGCCCTGAGGCCCCGATCACGCCCCGGCGTGGTCGGGGCCTCGTGCGTGCGTCCGGCGCCGGGGGCCGGCGTCGGGCGCCGGCGTCGGGACGCGGGTGCTGCGCGCCGCCTTTCGTGCAGCGCACCCGGTCTCGACGCGGTGCGGTGCACGAAACGCGGTGCGGAGGGAGTGCGACGCACGCCCGGTGGGGCCAGGGGACGAGGAGGCGCGGTGCCGGAGGACGCGGACGTCGCGACCGTCCTGCGGCCCGCCTCCGCGCCTCCCCGGCACGCAGAAGGGCCTTGGCGCCGGGACGTGCCGTCGTGCACACCGCGTTTCGTGCAGCGCACCCCGTCTCGACGCGGTGCGGTGCACGAAACGCGGTGTGACGAGGTGTGGGGCGGAGCGGACAGATGCTGGGCCGGGGCCGGGGCCGAGACCCGACACGTCACCTCCTCGGCACGCCGAAGGGCCCGGCACGATGACTCGTGCCGGGCCCCGGGTGGTGCGAGGTGCCGTTATTCGACCTTGCCCTCGATGCCGGTCTGGTAGACGGGCTTGTTGTCGTCGTCGAACGTGTAGACGCCGATCGAGGCGGACGACGGGTCGTTGTTGTCGTTGAACGCTCCGATGCCCGAGGGGCCGGTGTAGTGGATGTCGTCACCGGCGTCGAGCGCGGTCTTGCAGTCCGCGTACGTCGTGCACTCGGTGCCGCCGTCCGCTCCGGAGACCGCGGCCATGTTGGCCTGGATCGTCCCGGCGTCGGTGCCGCCACCGGCCTGTGCCGCGAGAGCGGTCAGGATGACGGCGTCGTACGACTCGGCCGCGTACGAGAAGTCGGCCAGGTCGCCGCCCTCGCTCGCCTTGTAGCCGGCCACGAGCTTCGACTTGAAGTCGGCGCTCGCGTCGGCACCGGGGATCGTGCCCTTGGCGCCCGCGAGGGTGCCGGGCTCGAAGTCGGCGCTGTAGTCGGCCGTGTTGCCGTCGGACATGTAGACCTTGCTCATGTCCCAGCCCTGGCTCTTCAGCTCGGGCACGATCGACTTGGTCTCGTCGAAGGCCAGGATGACGATCGCGTCGGGCTCGGCGGCGATGGCCGCCGACACCTCGGACGAGAAGGTGGTCTGACCGGGAGGGAACTCTTCGCCCTTGCCGGTGCCGCCGTACACGACGGTGCCGCCCGAGCTCTCGATCGACTTCTGCGTCGAGTCGCGCAGACCCGTGCCGTAGGTGTCGTTGAAGACGAGGAACGCGACGTTGGCGTTGCCGTCGGCCGTGATCTGCTGGCCGAGCGCCGAGCCCTGCACCGAGTCCGGCGGAGCGGTGCGGTAGTAGTAGGACGAGTAGCCGCTGAGCGAGCTCGCCGTGTTGGCGGGCGAGATCTCGATGATGCAGTTGCTGGTGAGCTGGTCGACCACGTTGAGCGTGACGCTCGACGACTCGGCACCGAGCACGACGGGCACCTTGGCGTCGATCAGCTGCGTCGCGGCGTTGCTCGACACGGTCATGTCGTTGCTGTCGCCCGAGTCGGTGCTGGTCGAGATCTCGGCCGGCTGGTCGAGCACGCCGCCGGCGGCGTTGATGTCGCTGATGGCCAGGTTGGCGCCCGCGATGGCGGGCGGGCCGAGGTAGGCCAGGGTTCCGGTCAGCGGCAGCATGGTGCCGATCGCGAAGGGATCGGTGCTGGGCGTCCCGACCTCGCACTTGGCGGCGGGATCGGCCTTGGCCGACGACGACGACGAGGCGTCGTCAGAGGGAGATGCCGTCGAACAGGCAGCGAGCAGCACGGAGGCTGCGCCGGCGAGAGCCAGTGCTCGGAGGGCGGTGCTGGATCGGATCATCCGTGGAACCCTTTCGTGGACAGCGGCAGTGCAGCCCGACCGGTGGCGGTCGAACCTGCCGCGATTGGTCCGAAACTAGGGGTCGAATGTTTCTGGCGTGTGTTCTCGACGTCAAAGTGACGTTTCGTTAGCCATTCGTGACTTTGCGAGGGATGGTCGCTTCTAGGCGGTCGGGGCCACGGCGAGGGGCCGGCGTGATCGTCGCCCCGCACGGACCATGTCGACGGTCAGCACGATCGACGCGACCCAGACGATGGCGAAGCCGACCCACCGCGCGGTCGACATGTGCTCGCCGAGCACGACGACCCCCACGACGAACTGCAGCACAGGAGCGACGTACTGGGTCAACCCCACGGTCGTCAGGGGCAACCGACGCGTCGCCGAGGCGAAGAGCAACAGGGGCACGGCCGTGATCACGCCCGTGCCGATCGTGGCGAGGGTGTGCCCGACGCTCACGGTGCCGAGCACGACGCCGCCGCCGAGGCCCGTCACGTGCAGCACGATCAGGGTGACGGCCGCGAAGGGGGCGATCCAGAGCGTCTCGAGCGTGAGCCCGCCGACCGCGTCGACCCGACCGCCGACCTGCTTCTTGACCAGGCCGTAGAGCCCGAACGAGAACGCGAGGACGAGCGAGATGAACGGCGGCCGGCCAGCCCCGACGGCGATCACGAGGACGGCGACGGCGCTCAGCCCGACGGCCACCCACTGGGTCGTGCGGAGACGCTCGCGCAGCACGACCACGCCGAGCAGGACGGTGACGATCGGGTTGATGAAGTACCCGAGCGCCGCCTCGACCACGTGCCCGCTGAGCGTCGCCGAGATGAAGACCGTCCAGTTGACGACGATGAACGCGCCGGCCACCCCCATGGTGGCCACCAGGCGCGGCTGTCGCAGCAGGGCCAGGAACGAGCGCAGCGCCCCCGTCACGACGAGCAGCACCGCGCAGAAGACGAGCGAGAAGAGCACCCGCCAGGCGACGATCTCGAACGGGCCGGCCGGGGCCAGCAGCAGGAAGTACACCGGCAGGACGCCCCAGAGCCCGTAGGCCCCCAGGGCGTAGGCGAGGCCCGCCCCGCCGGCCCCGTCGACGCCGAGCCCCGAGGTCGGGGCGGAGGGGGACGAGGAGGCGCGGGTCGAGGTCACCAGGCGACTCTAGGTGGCTGCGCCCGCCGCCGGAACGGCCACTCCTGCCACCGTGGATCGATCGACGGACGACGACGCCTGGGGACGGGCCCTCGTCGGCCGGCACGGTGCCGACACGGCGAAGGCCCCTGCCGGAGCAGGGGCCTTCGGGACGGCGACCGGGGTCGCGGAGCACGGCCGGAACCGTGCCGGGGTGCTAGCGGACGATGACCGCCAGGACGTCGCGAGCCGAGAGCACGAGGAGGTCTTCTCCGCCGTACTTCACCTCGGTTCCGCCGTACTTGCTGTAGATGACCTTGTCGCCGGTGGCGACGTCGAGCGGCACGCGGTTGCCGTTGTCGTCGATGCGGCCCGGGCCGACCGCCACCACTTCACCCTCTTGGGGCTTCTCCTTGGCGGTGTCGGGGATCACGAGACCCGAAGCAGTGGTCTGCTCGGCTTCGACCTGACGAATGACGATGCGATCTTCGAGCGGCTTGATGCTGACCGACACGGGTGACCTCTTCTTTCTCGGTGCTACGAAAACATGGGGGCTGGCACTTGCCGGGGGCGAGTGCCAGAACAACTGTAGGACGAGACTGGCACTCGGTCAATCCGAGTGCCAACGCGTCTGCCCGCGTGCGTCACACTGGACGACATGGATTCCTCCGAGCTGCTCGAAGTCCTCTCGCCCGAGGGGCTGCGGCTGCTCGACTCGCTGCCGGCGGGCGGCGCCTCCGGTGACGACGTCGTCGGCACGGTGGCCGCGTTGCGCAAGCAGGGCCATTCCCCCGCCCTCGTGTCGGCGGTGCTCACACAGGCCCGGCTCCGCGGCCGGGCCGTGGCCAAGTTCGGCGAGTTCGCGAGCCGCATGCTGTTCACCGACGCGGGCCTCGAACAGGCCACGCGCCTCCCGGTCGCCGCCCGCCACGCCGGACGCTACGCCGCGGCGGGGATCGGCAGCGTCGCCGACCTGGGCTGCGGCATCGGGGGCGACGCCCTGGCCTTCGCCGCACTCGACCTCGACGTGCTCGCCGTCGACCGCGACGAGGTGACCGCGGCCGTCGCTTCGTACAACCTCGCGCCGTGGCCGTCGTCACGGGTCGAGCAGGGGGACGCCGCCACGACCGACCTCGCAGGCGTCGAGGGGGTCTTCCTCGACCCGGCGCGACGGACGTCCGGCCACACCGCCACCAAGCGCCTCGCCGATCCGGCCGACTGGTCCCCCGGCCTCGACGTCGCCTTCGGCTTCGCCGACCGCCTGCCCACCGGGGTCAAGCTCGGTCCGGGCGTCGACCGCGAGCTGCTGCCGACGGACGCCGAGTGCCAGTGGATCTCGGTGGACCGCGACGTGGTCGAGGTGGGCGTGTGGTTCGGGCCGCTCGCGCGGCCGGGAGTGGGCCGGTCCGCCCTGGTGATCGGCACCTCCGGGGCGTCGGAGTTGACGGCCGCCGCCGACTCGGACGACGTCGACCCGGGCGACCTCGGCGAGTACCTCTACGAACCCGACGGCGCCGTGATCCGGGCACGCCTCATCGGCGACCTGGCCCGCTCGATCGACGCCCGGATGATCAGTCGCGACATCGCCTGGTTGACGACGGAGGCGCGGGTCGAGACCCCCTTCGCACAGGGATTCCGCGTGCTCGAGACGTTCCCGCTCGACGAGCGGACGCTGAAGCGCGAGCTGCGGGCCCGGGGCATCGGGCGACTCGAGATCAAGAAGCGCGGAGTCGACGTCGACCCCGCGACGTTCCGCAAGCGACTCTCGTTGCAGGGGACCGGGTCGGCGACCCTCGTCCTCACCCGGGTCGCGGGGCGGCACACCGCCCTGCTCTGCGAGCGCCTGGTCTGACGCCGGGCGGGACGCGAGAGCGGCGGGTCTCGCTGCTGCCCGACCCCCGCCGTCGCGCCTTCGTGGTGACGCACGAGTGGGCAGAAGACGCTTCTCGCCCCTGCGGCGACGCCTCCTGCCCACTCGTGCCCCACCGAGGTGGGGCCGGGCTCAGTACCCGCCGTAGTAGTCGGAACCCGACGAGAAGCCGGCGATGAAGAGGCCGAAGGCGATCCAGCCGATCACGATGAGCACGACGCCGGCGTAGCCGACGATGAGCCCGGTGAGCCAGAACCCCCTCGCGTGACGCTCACGCGACATGCCCAGGTGCCCGAGCACGATGCCCGCGATGGACGCCACGATCGAGAGCCCGAAGGTGAAGGGCGCGAGCACGAGACCGGCGATGGAGCCGATCATCGCCAGGAGGCTGAGGAGGCGCGGGGGCTGTGCGGCGCCGGCCGAGGCGTACGGCGGGTAGGGCGAGCCGTAGGCCTGCTGGCCGTACGCTCCGCCGGGCTGGCCCTGCTGGCCGTACGGCTGCTGGCCGTAGGGCTGCTGACCGTACTGTCCGACGGGCTGACCCTGCTGGCCGAACGACTGCTGACCGTACGGCGCACCGGACTGCCCGGAGGGCTGCTGCCCCTGGGGCTGTTGGCCGTAGCCCTGGGGCTGGCCGTACCCCGGCTGCTGGCCCTGAGGCTGGCCTTGGCCCGAGGGCTGCCCCTGTGGCTGCCCGTAGCCAGGTCGCTGACCCTGAGGCTGCTGGCCGTACCCCGGCTGCTGGCCGTACCCGGGCTGCTGCCCGTAGCCCTGCGGCCGGTTCTGCGCCTGCTGCCCGTAGCCCTGCTGCCCGTACCCCGCCGGCGGCTGTGCACCCGGCTGGCCGTAGGGCGGCCGGGGCGGCTGAGGAGCACCCGGCGGGACCTGACCCGGACGGGACTGCGGCGCCGGGGCGACCTGGGGTGCCCCGTACGGCGCCGACCCCGTCGGCGGCACGCCGGCCCCGGCGTAGGGCGACGACGCGGGCGGCTGGGACGACGGCTGCTGGGACGCGGCTCCCGGGAAGGCG
>NZ_JACYNS010000008.1:0-65161 GCF_014839405.1 Frigoribacterium sp. CFBP 13605
CACGTCGCCCGCGGGGACCGTCACGCCCGGTCGGGGCGTGACGCCTCCGGGCACGACCGGCGGGAGCACGGGGGCGGCGGGGGCCGCAGCCGAGTCGCCGACGGCGGTCAGACCCTCGTCGACGACGCCGGTCAGCGGGTCGGTCACGGTCGAGACGGGTGCCGGGCCGGTGACGGCAGGCACCACGGGGACGGCCGCGACGACCTGGTCCACGGTCTGCGCGACGGGCGCGACGACCGACGAGACCGGTGCGGCGGCCGCGACCTGCTGCACGACCTGGGGCACCACGGGGGCCGCGGCCTGCACGACCTGCTGCACCGGGGGTGCGACGGCCGTGGCCTGGACGGCGACGCCCGTGACCTGTGACACCGCGCCTCCTGCGGTCTGACCGACGGCGGCCACGGGGGCGTCGAGCGATCCGGCGACCTGGCCGACGGCCGAGGTGACGCCGCCGAGGAGGGACGACGGGGCCTCGTCGGCCGAGGCCGACGGGGACGAGAAGGCGAGTCCGAGACCGACCATGCCGATCGCGGCGAGACCCGAGAAGCCGAGGAGGCGCACGAGACGGAGCGGGGCGGGTCGCCTCGTCGTCGTCTCGGCCGTCTGATCCACGGCGTACCTTCTTCGGTCGCATCTCACCGGGGTGGTGGGTCCCGGCGTCGGGGTCGTGCCCCTCATCGCGCTGGTGAGACGCGATGTGCCGTCTTTTCTACGCCGACGACGCCGGATTGTCCATGAGCCTGTCTCAGATGTACCCCGATCGCCTCGACGACGCGTCGGCGAGGGACGGCTCAGACCAGCTCGAGGTCCCAGGAGGGCGGCACGTAGACGGAGCCCCACCCGGCGCGCAGGCGCGTGATCGCCCGGTCGAACGACTCCACGACGTCCATGTCACGTCGGACCATGGACTGCAGCTGCAGTCCCTCGTAGAGGGCGATCAACTGCTCGGCACCCCTGGCCGGCTGCATCGTGTCGGGCTCGCGCCCGAGCTCGACGTCCTGCGCGAGCGAGCTGTGGATCAACCGGTAGAACTGCTGCCACTGGTCGTGCAACAGCGGCGCCAGCGGGTGGCCGGGGGTCGCCGCGACGTTGACGGTGGCACTCAGCAGGCGCATCAACGCGGGTTCGGCGGCGTTCGCGGCGACGATCGCGCGCAGCAGGGCGATCGTGCCGTGCGTCCGGGCGAGGGGGAGCAGCGGCCGGGTGCGGCGGCCGACCCAGAGGTCGACGGTCGCCAGGACCAGGCCGTTCCAGTGGGTGAACTCGTCGCTCACGGTCTTGACGGGCAGATCGGCGGCTCGGGCGACCAACTCGAACGACGCCTCGTGGAAGGCGTGCTCGGTGAAGACGCGCATGGCCGCCTCGACGATGGCGATGCGTCGCTCGACGGCGGCGGACGGGGCTCCGAACGGGGTGGCGGGGGTGGTCGTCGTGGCCGTCGGGGCGTCCGACGACTCGGGGTGGGTCTCGTGGATCACGCATCGACGCTACGGACCGCGCGGCGCACGAGTCGACGCCCAGTCCGGGGTACACGGGTGCCGCTGCGTCGGTCGCGTCGCCGGATGACGCGTCAAGGATCGAGTTCTCAGGGAGACCCGCGTATACCTCAGGTAACGGGGAACGCCCGCACGAACCGATCACGTGTGTCCAGGTGCCTCCTCTTCCCAGTCAGGTGGCGCCATGCCCCGTTCGACGTCCCCTTCCCTCCTCGCCCGCTCGGGGCTCGTCCTCGGCGTCGCCGCCGCCCTCACGGTGGCCTCGGCCCTCCCCGCGAGCGCCGCGAACGTCATCGACGGCCCCGTCGACCTCGGGTCGGCCCGCAGCTACGCCGTGCTCGCCGCCTCGACGGTCACCAACACCGGCCCCAGCGTGGTGAACGGCGACGTCGGCCTCAGCCCCGGCTCCTCGGTCACCGGGTTCGACGCCGGTGGCCCCGGCGTGATCGTCGGGGGCGTGCAGCACGTGGCCGACGAACCCGCGCGGCTCGCGCAGCAGGACCTCACCTCGGCCTACGACGTGGCCGCGGCCCTCACCCCGCAGGAGAGCAACGTCGTCGACCTGGCCGGTCGGTCGCTGTCGCCCGGCGTCTACTCGGGGGACGCGGTGCAGCTCACCGAGAACGGCAGCCTCGCGTTCGCCGGCTCCGATCGGTCGGTCTGGGTCATCCAGGCCGCCAGCACCCTGACCATCGGCGCGAACACGACCATGACCTTCTCCCAGGGCGCCAGCGCGTGCAACGTCTTCTGGCAGGTCGGCAGCTCGGCCACCCTCCTCGCCGACGCGGACTTCCGCGGGACCATCCTCGCGCAGGAGTCCATCACCGCGACGACGGGTGCGACCGTCGTCGGACGGCTCCTCGCCCGCACCGGCGCCGTGACGCTCGACACCAACACCCTCACCGTGCCCGCGGCCTGCCCCACGGTCGGCACGCCGTCCGAGACCGTCGCACCGACCATCACGTCGGGCAGTCCGACGGCCGCGACCGAGGGCACCCCGTACTCGTTCACCGTCACGGCGACCGGTGCCCCGGCCCCGACCTTCACCGTCACCACCGGCACCCTGCCGGCCGGCCTCACGCTGAACGACACCACCGGCGAGATCTCGGGCACCCCGACCACCCCCGGCGACACCACCGTCACCATCACGGCCGACAACGGCACGACGCCGCCCGACACCGCGGACTACACGATCACGGTCACCCCGGCCGACGTCGTCACGCCGCCCCCGGGCGACGGCGGCACCCCTCCCGGCACCGTGACTCCCCCCGGCGCGACCACGCCTCCCGGGACGACCACGCCGCCCGGGACGACCACGCCGTCGACCCCGGCCGTCCCCGTCTCCGACCGGAACGGCACCGGCCCCCGCGGCGACCTCGCCTACACGGGTGCGGACACCACGCTGCCGGTGATCGGCGCCGGCCTGGTCCTGCTCCTCGGTGCCGCCCTCGTCACCGTCACCGCCATCCGACGCCGCCGCCTCGCCCGGTCCTGACCGGCGGGTCCACCGGAGGCGCCTCGCTCGACCGACCCGCGCCTCCTGACCGAGGCCCCGGGCCCGGGTCCCCGGACGCCGGTCGGCGGACGCCGGTCGACGTTCACCGGCCGGCCGCGTACCTCGCGCTCACCTCGGCCGCCGTCGAGGCGACGTCGAGGACCGTCGTGTCGTCGAGGTCGCCCCGGAAGTGCTTGCTGGTCGGCGGCGAGGGCCAGGGCGCGTTCACCGCGTCGTAGCCGATCCGCCAGTAGCCGCGGGCGTTCTCGGCCGCCGCCTGGGACGACGACCCGACCGGCGCGCCGTCCACGTAGAGCGTCATGCCCGAGGCGTCCAGGGTCGCCGTCGCGAGGTGCCACGCACCGTCGGTGTACGTCGACGGGCTCTGCAGGGTGAAGTACCCGCCGCTGTAGACGCCGAAGATCAGCGTGCCCCGGTCGGTCAGGTAGAGGTGACGGTCGTACTGTCCCGACGCGCCCGCCTGGCTGTTCCCGAAGCCGATCAGCTTGCCGCCCGTCGTCGTGGTCGTGCGGAACCAGGTCTCGACGGTGAAGACCTGGGGGCCGTCGATGTTCAGCCCCGTCGTGACCTGACCGTCCACGCCGTCGAGCCTCAGGAACGGGCCGTCACCGGGGGCGCACGTGCCGCCCGTGATCGTGGCCCCGGGGGTGAGGGTGCCCGGTCGTCCGTTGCCGCTGCTGTCGCGCGCGGTCGTGCCGACCCCGTCGTTGAACTGGTAGGCGAATCGCGCCTGCGCCGCGACCGGGCGGTCGAGGCAGGCGAACCGCGAGGTGGCGAGCACGCTCGAGGTCGAGGTCGTGGCCGAGAACGCCGCGTGGCTCGAGCCGACGACGAGGAAGAGCACGGCCACCCCGGCCACCACGGTGAGGGCGACGCCCGAGACCCGGGCCGCGCGCGACCGCCCCGACGGCTGCGTGGGCGCACGGTGACGGGACGGGGCGAGGGGGTCGACGACGTCCTCGCTGGTCGGCTCGAGCCGCATCGCCGCGAGCAGGAGCAGCACGACGAGGGACACGACGAGCACGCCCACCACGCGGTCGCCGCCGTGCCAGAGCATCGGCGACCCGATGGACGGCACGAGCAGGACCCCGACGCCGTGCACGGCCTCGGCGGCGACGGGGCTCGAGTCGAACTCGGCGTTCGCGTCGCCCTTGAGTCGCAACGACCCGTCGTCGGTCGTGTCGACCAGACGGTGCAGCCGCAGCTCTCCGGCCCGGTCCGGATCGTCGACGAGCAGCACCTGCCCCGCGTCGAGGTCGGCGGTGTCGACGGGCATCGCCACGACCACGTCCCCGGCGGCGATCGCGGGCGACATCGACCCCGTGACCACGGTCGTGGGCGTCCAGCCCCAGAGGGCCGGGACGGCCGCCCAGAGCAGGAGGCACACGGCCGTCGTCAGGACGACCCGCGCGATCGTCGCCAGGCACAGCGCACCCCAGAACGACAGGTCGGAGCGGACCTGCGAGGTGGTGGCGGCGGGGGCCGCGAGGGTCGTCATGTCGGCGTGTTCCGGCTCGGGCGTCGTCTCCCGCGTCAGCGGGTCTGGGCCTCCCAGGTGAAGGCGATCGCCGCGCGCGAGTCCTGACCGGTGTTCGGCGTCGACTGGCTGAGCGCGTACGTGAACTTGAACGAGTGCGACTCGGCGGCCGTCCCGTCCGGTGACCAGGTCGGGGCGCCGGTCGCGTAGCCGGTCCGCTGGCTCGCGAAGTCGGCGAGGGTGCCCGAGAAGACCTGCGCACCCTGGCTCGCCGGGGTGAAGCCGTCACACGAGGCGCTGGACGCGCCCGACCCCTGTTGGATCGTCAGGTCGAGGAAGGACGAGAGCGAGTTGGTCGTGGTCGCCGCGGTGCCGTAGAGCCGGACCGACGAGGGCAGGCTGCCCGTCGAGGTGACCGTGATGCACCTCGTGCCGGTGTCACCGGGCATCAGGCCCGAGGCCGAGAACAGGGCGACGTCGGAATCGTCGTCCGTGAGCTGCACGGTGCCGGTCGACCAGTTGCTCGTCGGGTTCGAGGTGGTGGCCGAGAAGGCCGAGTACGACGCCGTCGAGATGATGGCGCCGGAGGCGATGACGGCGACGGGCACGGCGGCCCAGCGGGCACGGCGGGTCCAGCGGGCGCGGCGGAGCGATCGGGACATGTCGGGGAGTCCTTCGGGTGGGGGGCGCCGAGGCCCCCGTGGTGCCTGTCGGGAGGGGGCTGTGACGTCTCGGCACGGTGCCGATGGGGCGACGGTACCGAGGGATCGTCGACTCGGTAAGGGGCGTCGTGTCCCCAGTCAGGGGGAACCCCCTGTACCCCGCCGGGGCGCACCGGCCGGAGGTCAGCGTCCGCGGCCGGCCAGCAGCGCGTGCAGCAGGGGCACCGCCGAGGTGGCCATGAGCACCGTGCCGACCACGTCGTCCCCGCTTCGCAGGACGGCCCCCGCGATCAGCAGGGCGGCGAAGAGCACGGCCGAGACCACCCGCCGGGCGGTCCGCTCGATGCGGGTCAATTGGCGCTCGATCCGCGGGCTGCCCACCTCGAGCGTGCCGTCCTCGAGGCGCGTGACGAGGTGGTCGAGTCGGCCGGGCAGACGCACGGCCACCGTGGCGGCGTCGAGGGTGCGGCGCGTGACGTCCTGCACCGCGTTGCCGCGTTCGTCGCGGATCAGCCGGGCCGCGTAGGGCTCGACCGAGTCCCACAGGTTGAACGCCGGGTCGAGCGCGCTGGCGACCCCCGAGGTCAGCGTCATCGCCCGCAGCACGAGCAGGAAGTCCTCGGGCAGCTGGAACGGCAGCGACCGGATGAGGTCGCCGAACTGCCCGGCGAACTCGCGGTACTCCCGCGGGTCGACCTGCCGGAGTTCGGCGAACCCCATGCCGCCGAACCGGGCGAAGGTGGCGGTCACGGCCCGCTCGAGCCCGAGCGTGTCGGCGCTCGGCAGCAGGACGCCGAGGTCGCGCATGGCGTTCACCATGCCCGAACCGTCACGCGAGGCCGCCGCGATCAGCAGCTTGCGCAAGCCCGTCCGGGTGCCCGTCGGCACCTCGCCCATCATGCCGAAGTCGATGAAGGTGAGCTTCCACGGTCGCTGGCCGTCGACCGCGTCGGGCACGGGCGTGACGAAGATGTTGCCGGGATGCGGGTCGGCGTGGAAGAACCCGTGGGTGAAGAGCTGGTCGAACATCACCGCGGCGAAGACGGGGGCGACCTCGGCGGGGTCGATGCCGGCGGCGGCCAGCGCGTCGACGTCGGTGATCTTGATGGCCGAGACGTCGTCCAGCACGAGGACGCGACGCGTGGTGCGCTCCCACACGACGTCGGGCACGCTCACCCGGTCGTCGTCGGCGAAGTCGGCGGCGAAGCGGGCCGAGTTGGCGGCCTCGTTGAGGTAGTCGATCTCTTCGAGGCTGGTGCGCGCGAACTCCTCGACGAGGGCGGGGGCGTCGACCCGGTCCGACACCAGCCGGACGTGGCTGAGCCAGCCGCCGACGCGGCGGAGTGCGGCGAGGTCGACGTCGACCACGGCGTCGATGCCGGGCCGCTGCACCTTGAGCACGACGTCCGTGAGGCCCGTGTCGGCGGCGTCGACGGGCCCGAGCGTCGCCCGGTGCGCCTGGCCGAGCGAGGCGGCGGCGATGGGCGACTCGGCGACGGTGGCGAAGACCTGCCCGAGGGGTCGGCCCAGCTCGGCCTCGGCCAGGGCGCGGATGCCCGGGAAGGGCACGGGCGTGACCTCGTCCTGCAGCCCCTCGAGCTCTTTGGTGATCTCGGGCGGCAGCACGTCGAGGCGCGACGACAGGTACTGGCCGACCTTGATCATCAGACCGCCGAGGTCGAGGGCCAGGGCGTGGAAGCCCCGAGCGAAGCGCCGCATGCGCCGGGCACGCGTGCGCTCCGCGAGCCGCCGCAGGCCGAAGCGGGGCAGGACGAGTTCGAACCACCAGGTGACGGCGAGGTGCCGCGACGCGAACCGCAGGATGCGACGGTAGCGCGCGCGACCGGCCCGGTCACGCACCGGAGGACTGGACGCGGAGGGGTCGGTCGACGCCACCCTCGTCAGTCTCGGGCGAGGATCGAGTAGATGCGACGACGGGCCTCGTCGAGCACCGCCACCGCCTCGTCGACCTGCTCGGGCGAGCCCGTCCGGCCGACCTGCGCCGTGGCGCGGGCCAGCTCGACGCCGGCCTTGGGCAGGGCGCGGAACCGGTCGCCGGTGGCGGAGCGCTCGGGCTCCCACGGAGCCGACGGGTCGACCCCGGCGGCGGCGCGACCGGCCTCGGTGAGCGAGTAGACCTTGCGGCCGTCGGTCTCCTCCGCGGCGACGAGCCCCTCGTCGGAGAGCAACTGCAGGGTCGGGTACACGGACCCGGCGCTGGGCTTCCAGTCGCCGCCGCTGCGCTCGTCGATCTCGCGGATGATCTGGTAGCCGTGCATGGGGCGTTCGGCCAGCAGCGCGAGGATCGCGGCCCGCACCTCGCCCCGCGGGGCACGGGTGCCCTCGCGGCGGTCGAAGGTCGAGCGGAGCTGCTCCATGGCCTGCCACATGCCGTCGAGGCCGGTGCCGAAGCCGAAGGTGCCGGGTGCTGACGTGCTGCTCATGGTGTTCTCCTTCTCGAGGGTGGAACGGGGTCGAACGATACCCGGACGATATACCCCCACCGGTGGCCCGTCAGGGCTGACGCCCAGGCAGGAGGCGCGGCCGCCGAGATCCCGAACGGTCCTGTTCTGGGGGTCCCCACGCACTCGTTCGGGGGGTTCGGGCGACCGGGCGAGGGTGGTTGAGTTCCATTCGTGGGTATGAACCCCCACCGACGGCGCGTTGCCGTCACCTCTCCGGCGTTCCCCGACGTCCGCCGGTGAGCCCTGCTGCCTCGGCGTTCCCCGACGTCCGCCGAGGCGGCAGGACCTCCGTCGTTCCCCGACGCCCGACGGAGTCGTACGTCCCTCGGTGACGGTCCGCGCCTCCGAGATCCCTGGAGTCCGCCATGCCCTCGTTCCCGACCCGCCGCCTCGCGGCGACCGCCGCCGCCGCGGCCCTGGTGTTCACCGTCCTGGTGACCGCCCCCGCCCAGGCCGCGACCCCGTCGCCCGCCCCGGTCGCCACCGCCCCCACCACGACGGCCGCCGCCTCGACGGCCACGTCGGGCGTCTCGGCCGACTTGTCCGGCGACATGATGACGGTGCCCTCGGCGCCCCTGCTGAGGGCCCAGACCGACGACGACGTGTCGCCGACGACCGGGGTGACGGACCACCCGGTGTACGTCAGCGTCGCGGCGGCGACGGCCGCGACCTCGGACGACTCCCCCACGCCTCCCGACGACGCCTCGATCCGCGCCGCCGTGACGCAGCTGCACGACTACTGGTGGGAGGAGTCAGGCCACACCGTGAACGTGACGCTCGCCGGCATCGAGACCCGCTCGCTCGACCAGGCGTCGTGCGTCCCCGCCACGGTGCTCAACACGGTCCACACCTCGGCCTTCGGCGGACGGTTCGCCCGGTACGCGTGGGCCGGCACGAACGAGCACCTGATCGTCCTGAGCCGCGAGACGTGCGGGACGACGGCGACCGCGTTCGGCACGGTCGGCGGCGACGGCGGCGAGGTCTTCAGCTCGTACGGAGCGGGCAGCACGCTGGGCGTCCCCGTGCTGCTGCACGAGTTCGGCCACAACCTCGGCTTCGGCCACGCCGGTGCCGGCATGTGCCGCAGCACGACGTCGTTCGACGGGGCCGCGAGCGACTACCGGTACGCCACGTCGACCGACTCCCCCGCCTCCTGCCCCGTGCTCGAGTACGGGGACTTCCTCGACATCATGGGCTACTCGGTCTCGTCGTCCCGCCCCCACCTGTCGTCCGTCCAGCGGGTCCGCGCCGGTTACCTGACCGACGTCACCACGCTCAGCGGGGCGGGCACGACCCGCCAGGTCACCGTCGCCTCGCTCGACGGTGCCGCGAAGGGCCGCGCCGTCAAGGTGGTCGACCCGGTCAGCGGTCAGGACTACTACGTCGAGTACCGCACCGCGACCGGGACGGACGCCACCAGCCCGGAGTTCGGCGGACGTTCTCCGTCCTGCGCCCTCGTCGGATCGGGCTTCACGCGCTGCGCGCTCACCAGCGACAAGACGACCGGCAGCGTCCGGGTGCTCCGCCCGCTCACCCTCGCGGGCAGCACGGTGTCGACCGTCGCCCTCGCGGTCGGCCTCGACGCCGGGCGCGACCCCAGCCGTCGCGACACGCACCTCGACGCGGGCGAGTCGTTCACCAGCGCGAACGGCGGCTTCACGGTGTCGGTCCGCTCGATGACCCCGTCGGGCGGAGCGGTCCTCGACGTGAGCCTCGCCGGGGGGTCCGCCAAGGTGCCCGCCTCCGCTCCGGCCCCGACCCTGTCGGCCCCGGCGCCCGCGACCGCCCCCGCGACGACGACCAGTCGACTGAGCGTCGACCGCACCCGCCAGACCCACGGCTCGACCACCCCGATCACGACGACCACCCAGGTCGTCGCGTCGGACGGTTCGGCCCCGAGCGGGACGGTGACGCTCCGGGACGGCACGGCCGTCGTCGGCAGCACGAAGGTCGGGTCCGACGGGCGCGCCACGGTGACCCTGCCGGGGACGACCGCGGCGGGCACCCACCAGCTGCGCGCCTCCTTCGTCCCTGCCACGACGACGCAGTCCGGCTCGGACTCGGCGGTCGTCGGCGTGACCGTCGACAAGGCCTCCTCGTCCAGCGCCTTGACCCGCGGGACGACGGCGATCACCAAGAACAAGGCGGCGACGGTCACGGTCACCGTGTCGGCCCCCGGCGTCCCCCGCCCCACCGGCACCGTGACCGTGACCTCGGGCGGCAGGACCGTCGGCACCGCCACCGTCTCGGCCGACGGAGCAGGACGCGTCACCGTGCCGGTGGGGACCTTCACCCGCGGGGGCACGTACGTCCTGTCCGCGTCGTACGCCGGGTCGGGCAACGTGTCCGCCAGCGTCTCGAAGCGGATGATCGTCGTCCTGCGCTGACGCGCGCGGCGCCGAGTCCTCGGCGCCGGGTCCGCGACCCGGGCGCCGGAGCGTCAGGAGGCGCGGGTCGCGACCACAGAGGGGCGGTGCGTCACGGCCCGGGACCGTGACGCACCGCCCGGCCCGACAGGAAGAGCTGTCGGGCGGCCGGGCCTTCTCAGGAGCCCGGCGGCCTGCCGGCGGCTACCGCGGAGTCACCGTGATCGAGTCGAGCTCGGCGAATCCGGTGCCCCCGGCGAAGTTCGGAGAACCCTTCGCCAGACGGATCACGTTGACCCCGGCCTTGAGCGTGACGGGTGCGGCCGCCGAGGTGGCGAACCGCCCCCAGCCACCCGTCGGTGCGTACGACACCGTCGAGAACGCACCACCGTTGAAGGCGAGGCCCTGCGTCGACGTCGCTGCGCCTCCGTTCGCGTAGCGGGTCGTCAACGAGTAGCTGCCGGCCGTCGGCACCTCGACCACGAAATCGACGAACGAGTTCGACCGGCCGTCACCCAGACCGTCGATGCGACCCACGTAGCCGGAGTTGGACGCCGAGGACGACGACAGGATCGACGCGTTGACCACCGTCGCGTTCTCGGCCTCGTAGGTCTGCTGGTAGCTCGTGGCCGGGCCCGAGGCGGGCGTGACGACCACCTGGTAGGCGCCGAGGTAGTCCTGGTTCGGGATGGGGACGGTGACGGCCCCGTTCACGACGCCGACGGTGGTACTCGACAGCTGGGTCGGTGCAGCGACGTTCGCCATGCGTCCCGAGCGCGGCGTGTAGTTCACCGTCACCCTGACCTGCGACCCGAGACCGGCCAGTCCCTTGACCTGTACGGCGTTGTCACCGAACGTCCCGCCGAACGCGACGTTGACGATCCCGCGGGTCGAGTCGTACGAGGCGAACCCGTCGAGATCGCCCGAGGGCGTCACGTCGACCATGGAGCCTGCCATCTCGCCGTACCACTTGTAGAGCCAGTACGACCCGGTCGGAGCGTTGTTCCACACGAGTCCCCCGACCGTCCCGGATTCGTACCAGTACGCGCGTTCGGCGTCCTTGATGCCGGTGCGCTCGAACTGCGCGATGAAGTGGGCCGCGACGCTGGGGGTGTCGACCTGGTTCGGCGAACCGTATTCGTTGATCGAGATCGGACGCGGGCTGATGCCGAGGTCACGCTCGATCGATCGGTAGTCGGCCACGTGCTCGTCGACGTCGGCCCACCCGCCGTCGTCCAGTTCGTGCCAGACGACGACGTCAGGCAGGGTGCCGTCGGCCTTCGCCCTGGCCATGAACTCGCGCATGCGGTCGGGGTAGTAGCGGCTGTGGCTCGGACCCACGATCGGCGTCACCGTGTCCTGCAGCTTCACCTGGCGGTAGGTCCGGGTCCACCCGTCGAGGAACGGGCCCGCCTTCGCGGTGTCCCAGGTGCCGTCGGGCTCGTTCCACAGCTCCCAGCCGTTGATGTTCGTCGTGCCCGCCGCGGCGACCCGGGCCCCGACCATCGTGTCGATCTTCTGCGTCCAGTCCTGCCAGCTGATCCAGCGGTACGGGAAGTCCGGGTAGACGTCGGGCATGCGGGCGTACGACTGTGCACCGTCGCGGGTGAACGCGTTCGCCGTCTTCAGCACGTCGCCGGTCGGCACGGTGGCACCGTTGCCGAGCTGCTGCACGCCGGGAGCGGGCTGCGTGTGCTGCTTCAGCCGCAACGGCGTCAGCAGACCAGGGGCCGGCGTCGTGTCGGACGCCACGGCGTACAGCCCCCCGGCTCCGACGTGGGTGACGGGCCTGATGCTCGTCGAGGCGTCGACGACGAGCGTGTTGCCCGCCGCTTCTGCGGGTGCCGCCGGTGCGACGAGCGCCGCGAGGACCGCCGTCGCCGCCAGCAGTCCCGTCGTGATCTTCGTTCGGTTCACAGAGAAGCTCCTTTGCTTTCTTCGAGGGATGGAACCGGGTCGCACCGCCCTCACGGGCGGGACGTCAGGAGGCGCGGGTCAGCCCTCGACCCGGGCGACGGGCAGCCAGACCCTCATGGTCGACGGCCCGCGGTTCGCCCAGGTGGCGTAGGGCACGAGGGCGACCGCGCCGAGCGGGCCGGTCGCGTCGCCGGGCTCGCCGTACGGCCAGTCGGCGGTGGCCGCGGCCAGACGTGACACCTCGACCGTGGCACCCCGCTCGGTGGTCACCGGTTCGACCGAGGTGTCGACGACCACGTCGTTGACGTCGCCGTCGGGCAGGTCGGTCGACTCGAGCGCCAGCACGAGCGGGCCGCGCTGAACGGCGACCTGGCCGCGCACCGCGTCGATCCGAGGGTCGGGCAGGCTCCACCGGGCCTGCATCGGCAGGTCGACCGTGACGACGTCGCCCGCCGCGAACCGGCCCCGGACGGTCGTCGAGCGTCCGTCCCGCACGGACGGTGCCTGGCCGGGCGCCTCGATGCGTGCCGAGCCCGCCCACGAGGGAATGCGCAGGTCGAGGTCGACCTCGCGTCGCGTGTCGTCGCGCCAGGTGATGCGGACCGCGCCGTCGTAGGGGTAGCCGCTGCGCACCGACAGGGCGATCGGCGTGCCGTCGGAAAGGGCGGTGTCGACGTCGTACTCGCCGTACTGGTGCACCTGCAGCCCGGCCGGCGTCTTGGTCGCGAAGGTCGACTCGACGCTCGCGAGCGTGCGGGCGACGTTCGTCGGGCAGCACGAGACCTCGAACCAGGGCGCCCGGAGGCTCGACAGGGCGCGGGCGTTCAGCTCGTCCTCGTCGGGGGCGACGCCGTCGGTGCGCTGGTGCAACGTGTTCGTGTAGAAGAAGGCACGCCCGTCCTCGCGGGGCGAGGCCATCACGTTGTTGAACAGCGTGCGTTCGATCAGGTCCGCGTAGCGCGGGTCGCCGTCCTGCAGCAGCAGGCGCCACGACAGCATGTTCGAGGCGATGCCGGCGCAGGTCTCCGAGTAGGCGCGATCCGGCGGAAGCTCGAAGTCGGCACCGTACGCCTCGTCCTGGTGGTGCGAGCCCATCCCGCCGGTGACGTACGTGCGGCGCGCGACGGTCGCCTCCCACTGCCGCCGGACGGCGTCGGCGAGTTCGTCGTCGCCGGTCTCGACGGCCACGTCGAGGGCACCGGCCGCCAGGTACAACGCCCGCACCGCGTGCCCGCGCAGCACCTCGGCCTCCCGCACCGGCACGTCGTCCTGGAAGTACTCCTGGCCGTACTCGATCGGCGCCAGCAGGCCGTGGCCGCGGCGCTCGACGAAGAGGCGCGCGAGCTCGACGTAGCGGGGCTCGTCGAGGGCGCGGCCGAACTCGACGAGCGCGACCTCGATCTCGGGGTGCCCGCAGACCGCCACCCGCCCGTCGGGCCCGAACTCGACCCAGAGGTGGTCGGCCAGGCGGCGGGCGACGTCGACCAGGGCGCTCTCGATGCCGGTCCTCTCGGCCGCGACGGCCGCCTGGACGAGGTGGCCGAAGCTGTAGAGCTCGTGGCCCCATTCGAGGTTCGAGTAGCGGGCGGGCTGCCAGGGACGACCGAAGCTGGTGTGCAGGTAGCCGTCGTCGTCCTGCGCCGAGGCGACCCGGTACACCAGCTGGTCGTAGCGCGACGAGAGGTCGGCGTCGTGCGATCGGCCGAGCTCCCACGCCATGCCCTCGAGCAGCTTGTAGACCTCGCTGTCGACGAACTCGATGCCGGCGTGCACCCAGCCGGCCTGATGGGACGCGGCCCGGTCGAAGTTGCCCGTCCAGCCGATGCGCTCCATCCAGTCCTCGCAGTGGCGCAGCACGACGTCGGCGTTCAGGCGTTGCTTCTCGGCCCAGTACCCGCCGGTCAGGCGGATCTCGGACGAGTCGAGCGGGGTCAGGGTCGACCGGCCGGGCCGGACCGGGCCCGAGAACGGTGCGGTCGAGGTGTGGATGGTGGTCACGGGCGTGCTCCTCGCGGGATGTGTGGTGGTCATGTCGGTTCGGTCCTGTCGGCCAGGCGCTGTCGGCTCGGGGAGGCCGGCTCAGTCCTTGACGGCACCGGCGGTGACGCCGGCGGCGACGTACCGCTGGGCGACGACGAGCAGGACGGTGGCGGGGATCGACGCGACCACGGCGGTCGCCATGATCGAGTTCCACTCCTGGTTGTTGTTGCCGATGTAGCGGTAGATGCCGAGGGTGATGGTCTGGGCCGAGCCGCCGCTGTTGAGCGTCGACGAGAAGACGAAGTCCGACCAGGCCCACAAGAACGCGAACAGCCCGACGGTGACGGCCGAGTTGCGGCTGACCGGAAGCACCACCGAGACGAAGGTCCGCCACGAGCCGGCCCCGTCGAGCTTCGCGGCGCTCAGCAACTCGTCGGGGATGCCGCTCATGAACGCGGTGAAGATCAGCACGCCGAACGGCACCGCGAGCGTCGAGTCGGCGATCACGAGACCCCACCACTCGTTGAGGATGCCGAGGTTGAGGTAGATCGCGTAGAAGCCCATCGCCATGATGACCTGGGGGATCATCTGCGCGACCAGCAGGACGAAGCTGAGCGCGCCTCCCCCCTTGGGCCGCAGCTTGGCGAGCGAGTACGCGGCCGGTGCCGACAGGGCGACCGTCACGACGACGGTGCCGAGCCCGACCAGCAGGCTCGTGCCGAGGTAGGGCAGCTGCTCGGACACGACGGCCGCGTAGCCGTCGAGCGTCGGATTCGTCGGGAACCACGACGGCGGGCTCTGCCGCATCTGCGCCGTCGGCGTCAGCGAGACGTTGATCATCCAGTAGATGGGGAACAACATGATCGCCGTGAAGACGACGCCGAGGACGGTCGTGGCCAGGCTGCGCCGGCCGGCCCGCCGCGAGGAGGCGCGGCGCACGTCCGATCGCGGGGCGGGGGTCCGGGTGATGACGCTCATGACCGACTCTGCTTCCTCTGCACGCGCAGGTAGACGAATCCGCAGATCAGGGCCATCACGATCAGCAGGTTGCCGACGGCGGCCGCGGGGCCGAAGGTCGGGAGGGTCGAGCCGAAGCCCAACTGGTACGACCAGATGGCGAAGGTGGTCGAGGCGTCGCCCGGGCCGCCCCGGGTCATGATCCAGATGATGTCGAAGACCTTCAGCGTGTAGACGAGGCCGAGCAGGATGGTGATGGCCGACACCGGGCGCAGCAGCGGGAACGTGATGCGCCAGAACTTCTGCCAGGCGTTCGCGCCGTCGAGCGCCGCCGCTTCGTAGAGGTCACCCGAGATGTTCTGCAGGCCGCTGTAGAGGATGACCAGGTTGAACGGGATGCCGATCCAGATGTTGGCGACGATCACGCTCGTCAACGCCCACTGCGAAGAGGTGAGCCAGTTGACCTGGCTGCCGCCGAAGGTCTCGATGACCGAGTTGACGACGCCGCTCTCGCTGTTGAGCATCCAGGACCAGGTCGACGCGCTGACGATCAGCGGCAGCAGCCACGGCACGAGGAACAACGCGCGCAACGTCGACGACAGCGGGAACCTCTGGAAGAAGAAGACCGCGAGTGCCATGCCGATCGAGAACTGGAACGCGATCGAGACGCCCGTGAACAGCAGCGTGTTGACGAGGGCGGGGCCGAACGTCGGGCTGGCGAAGACGTCGGTGAAGTTCTCGAGCCCGATGAACGGTGCCGTGCCGTCGATGAACGACCGCACGGTGTAGTCGCGGACCGACAGGTCGACGTTGCGGATCAACGGGTAGGCGTAGAAGACCGCCAGGTAGAGGACGACCGGGGCGATGAAGGCCCAGGCGGTCAGCTGGCCCGCGTCGGGGCGACGGCGACGCCTCGGGCGGCCGGGGCCGGCGGGCGGGACGTGCGTCCCGCCCGACCGTCCGTCGGGCACGGCCTCACGACGTTCGAGGATGTCGGTGCTCATGGTCGCTCGTCCCGGGCGGTCACTTCGTGGCCGACTCGGCGGCCTGCTGGGCCTCGTCGAGGGCGTCCTGGGCCGACGACGACCCGCTGAGGCTGTTCTGGACGGCCTTCCAGAGCTGCTCCGAGATCTTCGGGTACTCGGTGCCGAGGTCGTCGCTCGTGCGCCCCTTGGCATCGCCGACGGCGGTGACCCACGGTTCGAGGTCGGGGTCGGCCTGCACCTGCTGCTCCTGCGCGTCCTTCGTCGGCGCGACGTACGACAGGGTCGTGTCGGTGGCCACGAGGTTGTCGGTGCTCGTCAGGCACGCCCGGATCTTCTCGCTGACGTCGTACCGGGCGTCGTCGCTCTGGACGGGGACCGTCAGGAACTCACCGCCCGTGGGGGCCGGTGCCGCGCCTCCGTCCTTCGCGGGGATCGAGATGATGCCGTAGTCGATGCCCGAGTCCTTGACGCCGGCCAGTTGCCAGGTGCCGTTCTCGCCGAAGGCGTACTCCCCCGTGAGGAACTCCTGCCAGCTCGTGGTCTGCGTGTTGCCGATGACCGAGTTCGGGGCGTAGCCGTCCTCGACCCACCCGGTCCAGAGGTCGAGCGCCGACACGGCGTCGTCGGACGAGAGGTCGGTCAGCTCGGCACCGGACCCCCAGTACCAGGGCAAGAACTGGAAGCTTCCTTCTTCGGTGCCGATGGCCGAGAAGGTGATGCCCTTCCCGCCGGAGGCCGAGACCTTCTCGAGGGCCGAGGTCAGGGTGTCCCAGTCGGTGATCGACGCGGGGTCGACGCCCGCCGCGTCGAGGACGGTCTTGTTGTAGTACAGCGCCAGGGTGTTGGCGCCGATGGGCACCCCGTACGTCGCACCGTCGATCTGTCCGGCCGCGAGGATGTTCTGCTCGATGTCCGAGGTGTCGGCACCGGTCTCGTCGGTGTCGGTCAGCAGGCCCGCCTCGGCCAGCGTCGAGACGACGGGGTTGTCGACGAGCAGCAGGTCGGGCGAGTTGCCCTGCTGGCCGGCGAGGAGGGCCTTGCTCGTCAGGTCGGAGGTGTCGTAGCCGGTGCGTTCGACGGTGACGCCGGCCTCGGTGCCACAGGCCTGCACCAGCTTCGCCCAGTCGGACGAGTCGTCGAACTGCGGGTACGGGTCCCAGAAGGTGTACGTCCCCGACGCGGCCGAGCTGCTGCCGCCGGACGAGCCACCGGCACACCCGGTCAGGGCGAGCGACACGGCGGCCAGACCCACGACGGCGACGGCCGTCTTCTTGCTGCGGATGAACGAGATCACAGGAATTCCTCTCTGAATGCTGCGGGTTCCTCGTTCGGAGAGCGCCGCGCGGTGCAGGGGGATGCCGGTGCGCGACCGTCTCGTCGTCGAGAAGTTGTAACCGAAACCGGTTTCGGGTTGAAAGCTACATTTGGCACAGTTGCTTGTCAACACGTTCGTGAACTATTTTCGCTACATGGGTACGAGCAGCGGTGGTCGAGGGACGGGGGCGCCCGTCACGCTCGCGGATGTGGCCCGGGCCGCCGGCGTCTCGGTGGCGACCGCGTCGAAGGCCCTCAACGGGCGGGCCCAGGTGCGCGAGAGCACGCGCGTCAAGGTGCGAGAGGCCGCCGCCGCCCTCTCGTTCACCCCGAACTTCTTCGCCCAGGCCCTCAACTCCCAGCGCACCGGCACGATCGGCATGGTCACGAGCGACCTCGACAACCGTTTCGTCCTGCCCGTGCTGCTCGGCGCCGAGGACGCCTTCGGCTCGGGGTCGCTCTCGGTGCTGCTGGCCGACGCCCGCGACGACGCCCTGCGCGAGCAGTTGCACCTGCAGAACCTGCTCACCCGACGCGTCGACGGGCTCCTGATCGTGGGCCGCACCACCAACCCCCGCCCCCCGGCTCCCGTCCTCGCCGACGTGCCGGTGGTCTACGTCTACGCGCCGTCGACCGACCCGACCGACGCGTCCTTCACCCCCAACAACGTGCAGGCCGGCCGTCTCGCCGCCGAGCACCTCATCGCCAAGGGTCGGCGGCGCATCGCGCTCGTGAACGGCGAGTCGTCTTACGCCGCCTCACGCGACCGGGCGGCGGGGGTGCTGGCCGCCACGCAGGCCGCCGGGCTCGAGCTCGTCGGCGGTGCCTCGTTGTACGGGCAGTGGGGCGAGGCCTGGGGGCGGGACTGCGCGCGCCTCCTCGTCCGGGGCGACGAGACCGTCGACGCGATCGTCGCGGGCAGCGACCACATCGCCCGCGGCGTGCTCGACGCGCTGCGCGACGAGGGCCGGTCGGTGCCGGGCGACGTCGCCGTCATCGGCTTCGACAACTGGGACGTCCTCGTCCGCGAGTCACGCCCGACGCTGACCAGCGTGGACATGAACCTCGAACAGCTCGGCCGGGCGGCCGCCCAACACCTGGTCGACGCGATCGGGGGCTCGACCTCGGCGGGCGTGACCTACGGAGCCGTGCGCGTGCACGAACGCGAGTCGACCGGCTGACGCGCGGCGCGCCTCCTGCTCTGGCCCTCCGCGCCGGCCCGGTGGCCTCGCTGCCGGCCTGGTGCCGCCCCGGCCTGCAGCGCGACGAAGAACCCGGTTCCGAACGATGCACCCAGAAGCAACGGGGTGCATGGTTCGGAACCGGGTGCGAGGCGGCAGGAGGCGCGGGTCGGCCACCAGCGGAGGTGCGGGCCGGCGACTCACGACGCCCCCGCGCGTGCCTCAGTACTTCGCGGACTGCCCGCCGTCGATGGGCACGACGGCCGCGTTGACGTAGGTGGCGTCGTCCGACAGGAGGAAGGCGACGACCGAGGCGATCTCGTCGGCCTTGCCGTAGCGCTTGGTCGGGTTGATCTGGATGAACTGCTCGGCGGCCTTCTCAGGGTTCTCGGCGTCGATCTGACGCATCGAGGCCTCGACCATGGGCGTCCAGATGGCGCCGGGGGCGATCGCGTTGACGCGGATGCCGAACTCGCCGTACTCGACGGCCGAGTTGCGGGTCAGGCCGACGACGCCGTGCTTGGCCGCGGCGTAGCCCGACTGGTTGCCGACGCCGCGGATGCCGCCGACGCTCGCGGTGTTGACCACGGCACCGCCGTCGCCCTGCGACCGCATGACGCCGAGCACCTTCTCGAGGCCGAGGAACACCCCGCGCAGGTTGATCGAGACGACCTTGTCGAACTCGTCGGCGCCGAACCGCTCGGTGAGGTTCTGCTTGCCCTCGATGCCGGCGTTGTTGAAGAACGCGTCGATGCGCCCGAAGCGCTCGACCGTCGCCGACACGTAGCGCGCGACGTCGTCCTCGCTCGACACGTCGGCGACGACGGTCAGCACCTCGGCCCCGGGGACGGCCTCGAGCACGGCGGCCTGCGAGTCGGCGAGGCCCTTCTCCGAGACGTCGACGAGGGCGAGCTTCGCGCCCTCGCTCGCGACGCGGACGGCGGCGGCCCGGCCGAGGCCCGACCCTCCGCCGGTGATGAGGACGACCTTGTCGGTGAAACGCTCCATGGGACGGGCTCCGGTTCTCTCGTTCGGTGAGGCCCGACGCGGCGCCGGGCCAGTGGTCGCGCGACCGTGCGCGACTCGCCGTAAGGCTACACGTGTCGCCTTACTGCGCCCTGACCGTGGTCGCCGCGCCGCGCCTCCTGCCATCCCGCGCCGCGCCGCGCCTCCCGCCTCCCCACGACGCGACGAACCCCGTTCACGAAGACGAACCACGAGAAATCGGGGTTCATCTTCGTGAACGGGGTTCGGGGCGCAGGAGGCGCGGGCCCGCGACCCGAGGAGGCGCGGGTCAGCGCCCGGCGCGCGTCCCGATCTCGACGCCCACGATCCGCTCGTCGGCGATCGTCACGGGGTACGCGTCGCCCGTCAGCCGCACCGTCGCCTCGGCCTCCCGCTCGGCGCACGAGCCGCCGACCCAGAGCTCGACGTCCCCGGGCTCGACGACCCGTCGGTGCTGCCGGTCGGTCAGCGCCAGACGGGCGGTGGGGACGCGGAAGACGACCCGCGCCTCCTCACCGGGTCCGAGCGCGACGCGCGCGTAGCCGAGCAGCTGCGCGACGGGCCGGGTGACCGAGCCGACGACGTCGTGCGCGTAGAGCTGCACGAGGTCGGTGCCGGGGCGGTCGCCCGTGTTGGCGACCGTCACCGAGGCGACGAACGAGCCACCCGCCGGCACCTCGGCCGAGTCGACGACCAGGTCGGAGCGTCGCCACGAGGTGTACGACAGCCCGTGCCCGAACGGCAGCACGGGCGTGCTGTCGGCGCTCGTCACCTCGGACGGCCCGCCGAGCACCGGGTGCAGGTACGAGAACGGCTGCGCGCCGGCCGACCGCGGCAACGACACGGGCAGGTGCCCGGACGGCTCGACGCTGCCGGTCAGGACGCCGGCGACGGCGGCCCCGCCCTCCTCCCCCGGGAAGAACGCCTGGACGACGGCGGCGGGCGCCCCCGCACCCGACACCGCCCACCCGATGGCGTACGGCCGGCCCGAGAGCACGACCATGACGGTCGGCGTGCCGGTGGCGACGACGGCCTCGACGAGCTCGCGCTGCACCCCGGGCAGCTCGAGGCTCTCGACGTCGTTGCCCTCGCCGACGGTGCCCCGGCCGAACAGGCCGGCCCGGTCGCCGACCACGACGACCGCGACCGCAGCGCCCCGGGCGGCCTCGACCGCCGCGGCGATGCGTGACCGGTCGTCGCCCTCGACGTCGCAGCCGGCCTCGACGACGACGTCGGCGGAGGGCAGCTCGATGCGGAGGGAGGCGGCGACGGTCGGCAGGTCGATGCCGAGCGGCACGCCGGGGTGGTGCGCCAGCACGTGGTTGACGAACGAGTAGCAGCCCATCAGGGCCTCGGCGCTGTCGCCGTTCGGGCCGACCACCGCGACCGACGCCGGGCCGGTCCCCGCGACGTCGGCACCACCGGTGGCACCCGCCGACCCCCGCACGAGCGGGAGCACGCCGTCGTTCGTCAGCACGACGACCGACTCGTCGGCCAGCCGCCGCGCGACGGCCCGGTGCTCGGCCGAGTCGAGGTCGATCGCGGTCGGCGGCGGCGTCTCGAACGTCTCGTCGAGCAGCCCGAGCTCCTCCTTCTCGGCGAGCACGCGGATCACCGCCCGGTCGACCAGCGCCTCGTCCACGTCTCCGGCGCGCACCCGCTCGGCGAGGGGCGCGAGGTAGGCGTCACCGGTGGGCAACTCGACGTCGATGCCGGCCTCGAGGGCCAGCGCGGCGGCCTCGCCCCGGTCGGCCGCGACGGCGTGCATCACCTGCAGGAACGCCACCGAGAAGTAGTCCGACACGACCACGCCGTCGAACCCCCACCTGCGGCGCAGCACCTCGGTCAGGTACGACGGCGTCCCGGCGACCGGCACCCCGTCGATCTCTGCGTACGAGTTCATCACCGACCGCACCCCGCCGTCGAGCACGGCCATCTCGAAGGGCGGCAACAGCACGTCCTCGACGAACCGCGGTCCGACCTGCGCCGGTGCGTGGTTGCGCCCCGCCGCCGAGGTCGAGTAGCCGACGAAGTGCTTGAGCGTCGCGTGCACGCCGGCCGCCTGCAGCCCCTTCACGTAGGCGGTGCCGATCGTGCCGACGACGTAGGGGTCCTCGGCGATGCACTCGTCGACCCGACCCCAGCGGGTGTCACGGATGACGTCGAGTACCGGCGCGAGACCCTGGTGCACGCCGAGGTCGCGCATGGACCCGCCGATCAGCCGGGCCATCTCCTCGACCAGCTCGGGGTCGAACGACGCGCCCCAGGCGAGCGGCGTCGGGAACGTCGCGGCCTGCCAGGCGGCGAGGCCGGTCAGGCACTCCTCGTGCACCAGCGCGGGGATGCCCAGTCGGGTCTCGTCCCGCAGGCGGCGCTGTTCGCGCCACAACCAGGAGGCGCGCTCGACGGGGTCCACCGGCCGCGTCCCGTAGACCCGCGTCAGGTGCCCGAGCCCGTGTCGGGTCGCCTCGACGTAGTCGCCCGACGTCGCCATCTCGCCCTGCATCGGGGCGACGTTCTCGGCCCCCTGGTCGACCCACCAGCCGACCAGCTGGGCGAGCTTCTCGTCGAGGGTCATCTCGGCCAGCAGCGACGCCACCCGGTCGGAGGCGCGGGGTTCGCCGACCGTGAGGGCCTGCGGTCGGTGAGCGGTGTCGGTCATGTCGGCTCGCGCCTCCTGGTCTGTGACGGTGTCGGTGGCGGTCATCCCTTGACCGCCCCGGTGAGCCCGCCGACGATGCGGCGTTCGAAGAGGCTGAAGAAGATCAACGCGGGCAGCATCGAGAGCGCCGTGAAGGCGAGCACCCGTGCCGTGTCGACCGAGTACTGCGACGAGAACGCCTGCACGCCGAGCGGCAGGGTGAACGTCGACGGGTCGTTGAGGATGAACAGCGGCAGCAGGTACGAGTTCCAGGCACCTATGAAGGCGAGGATGCCGACCGTGATCACGCCGGGCAACGACAGCCGGACGACCATCCGGAAGAAGAAGCCGAGGCGGCTGCAGCCGTCGATGAACGCGGCCTCCTCGATCTCGTCGGGGATCGCGCGGAGGAACGGCACGAGGATGATGATCGTCGTCGGCAGGGCGAAGGCGATCTGCGGCAGGATGACGCCGGCCAGCGAGTTCGTCAGGCCCAGGTCGCGGATCACGAGGTACAGCGGCGTGATCGCGACGGTCATCGGGAACATCAGGCCCGCCGCGAAGAGCGCGTAGAGCACCCCGCGACCGGCGAACCGGTACCGCGCCAGGACGTAGCTGGCGGCCAGGCCGAGCGCCACCGTGCCGATCGTGGTCGCCCCGGCCGAGATCAGCGAGTTGCCGACCTGTCGCCAGAACGTGCCGCCGGTCAGGACGTCGAGGTAGTTGCCGACCTGCCACGGGCTCGGGAACCCGGACGGGTCCGTCGTGATCTGCGCGTTGGTGCGGAACCCGCCGATCACGATGAACGCGACGGGCGCGAGCATCGCCACGATGACGACCACCGCGACCACGTACGCGACGCCGCGGCCGGGGTCGGCGATGCCGCGCCTCCTGCGGGTCGACGGCCGGGGCGCCGCGGGCGCGGGGGTGCCGCCGCGGGGGCGGGCGGGCAGGGTGCTGGCGGTCATCGTTCTTCTCCTGCGGTGGTGGCGGAGGTCGTGACGGCCCCGGCCGTGTCGCGTCGCAGCACGAAGCGCTGGTAGACGAGGGCGACGACGAGCGAGATGAGGAACAGCACGACCGCGACGGCGTTGCCGTAGCCGTAACTGCCCGAGGTGCGGCCGTTGGCCACCATGTAGGTCGCCATGGTCGACGTGCCGGCGGTGGCCGCGATGTACTGACCCCAGATGATGTAGACGAGGTCGAACAGCTGCAGCGAGCCGATGATCGACAGGAACGCCCAGATGCGCAGCGTCGGTCCGAGCAGCGGCAGCGTGATGCGGCGCTGGATCTGCCACCAGCTCGCGCCGTCGATCGCCGCGGCCTCGCTGAGCTCCTCGGGCACGCCCTGCAGCCCGGCCAGGAAGAGGATGACGGCGAAGCCGACGTACTTCCAGGTGATGATGACGAGCAGGGTCCAGATCGCGATGCTCGGGTCGGCGAGCCAGTCGGTCGCGAACGAGCCGAGGCCGACCTTGGTGAGCAGGTCGTTGACGGCGCCGCTGCCCTGGAGCATGAGGCTCCAGCCCGTGCCGACGACGACCTCGCTGATGACGTAGGGCACGAAGATCAGCACGCGGATGAGCGACTGACCGCGCAGCTTGCGGTTGAGCAGCAACGCGAGCCCGATGGCGACCGGGCCCTGCAGCACGAGCGAGAGCACGACGATCGTGGCGTTGTGCCGCAACGCGTCGAGGAAGGTCGGGTCCTGGAAGATCGTGACGTAGTTGCGGAACCCGACGAAGTCGGTCGGCGGGCCGAAGCCCGACCAGCTGAAGAAGCCGTAGTAGGCGGCCATCACGATCGGGAAGACCACGAACGCCAGGAACACCACGAGGGCGGGACCGACGAGCAGGGCGATCTCGAGGCCGCGGGCGCCACGCCCCTTCCGGGACACGGCCCGGGAGGCCGCCGGGGGCGAGGCGAGTGCCTCGCCCCCGGCGGTGGCGTGAGGCCGCGAGGGTGCGGCGGGCCGCACGGAGGGTTCGCGGAGACTCACGATCCGACCTCTACGCCTTCTTGGCGGCGGCGTCGACGGCGTCGACGAACTGCTGCGGCGTGCCGTCACCCGAGAGCAGGTCGACCACGGCGACGTTCATCGCGTTGCCGACGTTCAGGCCGTAGACGGTGTCGAGCCACTGCGAGACGAAGGGGGCGTCGTTGTAGGCGCTGAGCACGTCCTGCAGGTAGGGCTCGGTGACGGCCTCCTGGGCGACCGTGTTGACGGGAGGCGCGTTGAAGGCCTTGTAGTAGGCCGTCTGCACGTCGGGGGTCGCCAGGTAGTTCAGGAAGTCGACGCACGAGTCGGGCGCACCGGCCGAGCACGAGTACCCGTCGACCCCGCCCATGATGGCGCCGGTCTCGCCGTCGCCGCCGTCGACGGCGGGGAAGGGGAACCAGCCCAGGTCGGACAGCGGCTGCTGGTCGGGCGTGAGCGAGGCGATGACGCCGGGGTTCCAGGCACCCATGAGCTCCATGCCCGCCTGGTGGTTGGCGATCAGGCCGGCCGAGCTGCCGGCGCCCTGCTGGGCCGCCGTGGTGAGGAACCCGTCGTTGAACGGCTCGGTGTCGCGGAAGTCGGCGAGGTCCTCGGCCGCCTTGACCCAGCAGTCGTCGCTGAAGTCACGGTCGGTCGCGGCCTTCTCGAGGACGTCCGAGCTGCACGAGCGCAGCGCGAAGAAGAAGTACCAGTGGGCGGCGGGCCAGGCGTCCTTGCCACCGAGGGCGACGGGCGAGACGCCCGAGCCCTTCAGGGCGGTGACGGCCTGGTCGAGCTCGTCCATCGTCGTCGGGGCCTCGGTGATGCCGGCGGCGTCGAAGAGGTCCTGGCTGTACCAGAAGCCACCGGGGAGCACGGCGACGGGCATCGAGTACACCTTGCCGTCGACCGAGCCCGACCCGAAGGTCCCCTCGCTGATGTCCTGCTTCGCGTCGTCCGAGATGACGTCGGTGAGGTCCTTGACCTGTCCGGCCGAGACCATGGCCTGCAGCTTGCCGCCGCCGCGCTGCAGGAACACGTCCGGGGCGTCGCCCGAGTTGAGGGCGGTCTGCAGCTTGCTGTCGAAGTCCTCGTTCTGCACGGTCTGGACGTCGATCTTCACGTCCGGGTTGGCCTTCTCGAAGTCGGCCGCGGTGGCCGTCCAGAAGTCCTGGCCGGGGCCGGTCGTCGAGTTCTGCCACAGGGTGAGCGTGCCGTCGTCGGACCCGCTTCCGCCCCCGGTGCTGCAGCCGGTCAGCAGTCCCGCTCCGATCAGCAGGGCCGCAGACCCGGCCAGGAGCCGTCGAGATGTGGTCATGGTTCCACCTTTTCCTCTTCGTTGAGCGGCCGTGGTCGGCCGAGCGTGCCGTGCTCCGATGCGCGGCATGGCCTCAGTGTCGAAAACGTCGGGGACGGTGTCAAACGTTTTCGAAAACCATTTCCGTCGGGCTAGGCTGCCGACGTGATGACGGCACGGGTGACGATCCACGACGTGGCACGGGCTGCCGGGGTGTCGGTCGCGACGGTGTCCAAGGCGGTCAACGGCCGCTACGGCGTCTCGGCCCAGGCGATCGAGCGCGTGATGGCGGCGGTCGACGAGCTCGGCTACGAGTCGAGCTTGGTGGCCAGCAGCATGCGGGCCCGCCGCACCGGGGTGATCGGCGTGCTCGTGGCCGACTTCGAGCCGTTCAGCTCGGAGGTGCTCAAGGGGGTCGGGGCGGCCGTCCGGTCGCGGGGCGCCGAGTACGACCTGCTGGCCTACAGCGGGGCGCACCGCGGCGAGAACACCGGGTGGGAGCGTCGCTCGCTCAGCCGGTTGAGCGGCACGCTGATCGACGGCGCGATCCTCGTCACGCCCTCGGTGCTGACCACCGCCGCGAGCATCCCCGTGGTGGCCGTCGACCCGCACACCGGGCGCACCGACCTGCCGTCGGTCGAGGGCGACAGCCGGGGCGGGGCGCTGCTCGCCGTCGAGCACCTGCTCGGCCTGGGGCACCGTCGCATCGGCTTCCTGGCCGGACGCCCCGACCTGCGCTCGGCGTCGTTGCGCGAGGCGGGCTACGTGCAGGCGCTCCGGGCGGCCGGCATCACCCGCGACCCGGCGCTGACCCGCAACGGCGACTTCGAGCTGACGGCCTCGCGCCAGGCGGCCCGCTCGCTGCTGACGAGCCCCGACCGGCCGACGGCCGTCTTCGCCGCCAACGACCTCTCGGCCATCGCCCTGCTGCGCACCGCGCTCGACCTCGGCCTGCGGGTGCCCGACGACCTCAGCATCGTCGGGTTCGACGACATCCCCGAGGCCTCCCGCGAGTCACCTCCTCTGACCACCGTGCAGCAGCCGATGCAGCGGCTCGGCAGCGCGGCGGCGGGCATGCTCTTCACGATGCTCGAGGGCGGCGAACCGGCCGCGCCCGAGGTGCAGCTGCCGACGCGGCTCGTGGTGCGCGGGACGACGGGGCCGCCGCGCGGGTGAGCGCGACCTGCTCCTGCTCTTCCACAATCATTCGCGTTCGCGTACGGTTGTGCACACCATGGCCGAACTGAGCGCGTCCGAATACGCGAGACGTCACGACATCTCGACCCGTCGCGCCCAGGCGGCCGCAGCGGCCGGACTGCTCGACGCCCGGTGGGTCGGCGGACGATGGCTGATCGACGACGCCGTTCCGCATCGACGGCAGCCCGGCCGACCGCTCTCGCGCCGGTCGGCCGACGCCCTGGTGGCTCGGCTGACCGGTGACCCCGACTGGGCCGTCGAATTGTCACCCAGCGAGCGGGGCCGGACGCTCGCCCGGGTCGACGAACTGCGGCGGGGCACGACGCCGTCCGACCGCCTCGCCCTCTGGCTGCGGACCGCCCACCCCACGGCCCGGGGGTTCGAGGCACCGGCGGCCGACCTCCCCGATCTCCGACTGGACACCAGGCTCACCCCCGGGGGCAGCAGCGACGAACGCTCGGGCATGAGCGACGGCGGCAGGCTCGAGGCACACGTCTCCGCCGCCGACCTCGACGCTGTGGTCCACGAGTACCTGCTCGTCCCGTCCCGCCGACCGAACGCCGCCCTGAGGGTCCACGACGGCGCCGCACCGCGCCCGCTGCCACTCGGAACCCTCATCGCGGACCTGGCGACGAGTGCCGGACCACGAGAACGGGCCGCCGCCGACAGGTTGATCCGCGAGGGCTCGCGATGATCGTCGCGCCCACGCTCCGAGCCGCCCAGGCCGACGCCTGGCACGCCCTCTTCGAGGTGCACGAGCGCCTGCCGGCCGGCTGGGCCGTCGTCGGCGGCCAGATGGTCCAGTCACATTGCTGGGAGCGCGGGTCGACGTCGGCCCGCCCCACGAACGACGCCGACACCGTGCTCGACGTCAGGGCACATCCGACGATGCTGCTGCGCTTCACGACGGTCCTGCGCGACTGCGGATTCGTCGCGGACGGCCAGAGCTTCGAGGGCCATCAGCACCGCTGGGTCCGGGGCGAGGCCCAGATCGACGTCCTCATCCCCCGCTTCCTCGGCGAGCGGGCGTCGTCCCGTCGCGGCATCACCGGCGGGACGACCCTGGCCGCACCCGGTGCCCAGGGTGCCGTCGACCGAGCGCGCGTCGTCGAGGTCCGGGTGAACGGCCGCGACGGTGTCGTCCTGCGGCCGACCCTGCAGGGCGCGCTCCTCGCCAAGGCCGCGGCCGTCGAGATCCCGGGAGACGACCACACGCGACACCTCGTCGACATCGCCACCCTCGGGTCGCTCGTCTCCCGCCGGGATCGAGTGGCGACGGACGTCACCGAGACCGAGCGTCGCCGCATCCGTGCCGCCCTCAGCCTCATCGAGCGCGATCCGCTCATCTGCCGGGTCGCGGATGTCGACCCGATCGTCGTGGACCGGCTGCGCGTGGCCTTCGCCTGACGCCCCCGCAGACCCCGGTGTCGCCCTTGACACCAGAGTCCGTGCCGAGAGTTCGGGCTCCCGACCGTGCCGACGGTTCGGGCCGCCGACGGCGTGCCGCGACAGGGTCGGTCGGACACGGGGCACCCCGGGAGGCACCCGGGCATGTCTTCGGAGCGGCACGCCTCCCCCGTTTGGGCGACGTCGCGAGAAAACGGGAACGCAGGAGGCGCGGGTCACGCGACCCGCGCCTCCTGCGTCCTCGGGGCCGTCAGGCCCGGCCGATCAGGCCCGACCGGTCAGGCCCGACCGATCAGGCCCAGAGGAACGGCACCACGAACACCAGCAACGTGACGACCGGCCCGATGACCACCATCGAGAGGCCCCAGCGGGTCAGGTGCCGGTAGAGGCGCGGACGGTCCTCTTCCACGCCCGACGCGACGATGGTCGCGCCGGTCGTGCCGAACGGGGCGCAGTCGACGAGCGACGCGGAGATCGCCAGGGCGTAGATGAAGCCGGTCATCTCGAGTCCGCCGCCCGGCACGAGCAGGGGGACGGCGAGCGGGATGAGCGCACCCAGGATGCCGATGGTCGACGCGAAGGCCGACACGAGTCCGGCGATCACGCAGATGACGAACGCGGCGAGCAGCGGCGACGAGACCGACCGGGCGACCTCGCCGAGCTGGTCGATGGCACCGAGCCGCGTCAGCACGCCGACGTAGGTGATGATCCCGCCGAGCAGCAGGATGGTGTTCCAGTCGACGCGCGCCAGCGACGCCCGGCCCACGTCGGGCTTCACGAAGGCGAGGAAGACGGCGAGCGTCAGCGCCACGGCACCGAGGTTCAGGTCGACGTCGAGCAGCGTGATCGTGAAGAAGCCGACGATCAGCACGGGGATGCTCACGAGCACGACGACCTGGTAGGCGCCCAGCCGGGTGGCCGTGGCCGGCTCCGTCAGCACGGCCGTGCCGCCCGCACTGCGCCCCGTACCTGCACCTGCACCTGCACCGCGCCCGGCACCGCGCGTGCCGCCGGTCCCGCCGCCTGCCGTCGTGGCCCGGGCCGCGCCCGCCGCCCGGGTCCGGGCGATCAGCTCGCGACCGCCGAACAGGAAGAACGCGACCAGCACGACGAGCGTGTTGACGCCCACCGAGAGGCCGAACATGAGACCCGGGTTGTAGGGGATGCCCGAGGCCCGCGCCACCGTCATGACCGTGATGCCGTTGATGCTGGTCGGGGCGAGGGCGCCGCCGACGATGGCCGAGCTCATGACGATGCCCATCATCGTCGAGTGGATCTTGTGCTTGTGCGCCAGGCTCATCGCGATCGGCACGATCGTGAACGCCGCGTGCGACGTGCCGAGGCAGGCGACCAGCGTGCCGATGACGAACATCGCCCACGGGATCAGCGCCACGCGGTCGCCGATCAGCCCGACCGAGCGGTCGACCAGCCAGTCGACCACCCCGGTCTCGCGGGCGATGCCGAACAGGTAGGTGATGCCGAGCAGGATCAACAGGGCGTCGACCGGGAATCCGCCGAGGACGTCGTCCAGGCTCTCGCCCACGACGAGCACGCCGACGAGGAGGGCCGCGACGAGCGCCAGGGCTCCCATGTGCACGTTGCGGATCGCCGAGAGGGCGAAGACGGCCACGAGGACGATCAGCGCGACGAGCTCGACGCTCACGAGGTCGCCGCCGGGGTGGGTTCGGTCGGGTCGGGGGTGTAGGGCATCGTCGTCGATCTCCTGGTTCGGGGTGTCGCGGGTCGGGAGGGGGAAGGGGAAAGGTCGAGGAGGCGCGGGTCAGCGGCCCAGCGCGAGCCCGGCCCGGTAGGCCGCCAGCGCCGCCTCGGGCACGTCGGCGAGGTCGTCCAGTCGCACCAGGTCGCCGGGGGCCACGTCGGCCACGAGCCGCGCGCCGCCGAGCAGGTAGTAGGGCGCGATGCCGTCGTCGTCGGGGTCGACGATGACGGGGGCGACACCGGCGATCTCGTGGTGGTGGCCCTCGACGCGGAAGGCGGTGCCGGCCGACAGGGCCTCGCCGGCACGGGCCGCGAGGACCGTGTGCTGACGGGGCTCGGGCAGGCGTGACGTCCCGTCGACGGCGGCGACGATGCTCAGCGGGGTCTCGACGCCCATGAAGTGGTACGGCCAGTAGATGCAGGCGTGACGGCCGTCGCGGCTGACGACGTGCCCCTTGCCGCGCAGCGTCTGCCAGGTGACGGGGTCGCCGGTGCGCACGATCACGAACACGCCGCCGGCGAAGCTGGCCTCACCCGGCAGGCGGAGCATCGAGAAGACGTCGACGACGCCGGTGCGGCCGAGCAGACCGCCGTCCTCGCGTGCCGTGTAGAGGTCGGCGAGCTCGTCCGGGCGGGCGACGGGGTAGTGCAGGGCCTCCACGTCGGCGCGGGCGCCGGTGTAGAGCGAGACGACGTTCATCTCGCAGGAGTCGGCGGCCGCCGCCCGCTTGAGGCCGGCGACCGCCGCGGCACGCGCCTCGACCGTCGCCAGGGGGTCGTCGCCCAGGTCGAGCAGCGATGTCAGGGAGGGGGCGTGCACGGTCGTGCCGGCCTGGTCGACGACGCCCGTGGCCGGGTCGAACGCGAGGTCGTACTCGCCCGACTTGCCGAGGGCCACGACGTCGAAGCCGCACTCGAGCACCCACGCCACGAGACGCAACAGGTTCGCGGGCTGGTCGCCGTCGCCGGGCAGGTACCGCAGACCGGCCGCACGGGCCTTGGCGCTCAGCGCCACGCCGGCGACCGACTCGACCTCCTTGCTGACCATGACGACGTGCACCCCGCGGTCGAGCGCGGTGTCCGCGTAGCCGTGCCCGGCCTCGATGCGACCGGTGGCCTCGACGAGGACGTCGACACCGTCCCAGTCGACGGCCGAGGCGTCGGCGATCACGGCGATCGAGCCGGCCGAGACCGCCTCGGCGGTCGCCGCCGCCGTCGACGGCGTCGCGACGGACGAGGCGGGCACCCCGAGCTCGTGGAGCATGGCCGTCACCCCGTCGACGTCGGGGTCGACGAGCTGCGTGGCCGTCAGGTCGGGCAGGCGGCGCAGCTGGTCGAGCAGCGTGCGGCCGTAGCCACCGTTCGCGCCGGTGAGGAGGACGCGGACCGGAGTCGCGCTAGACGTCGTCGAGTGGAGGATCACCGTTGTTCCCGTTCGTTCAAGAGGCCAGGAGCGGCCCGGGCGAGCATGGCAACTGTAGCGAGACTTATCAAATTGTCAAACATCGCACCAAATAGTCACATAGACTGTCCTCGCCCACCCGCCCAGACCGAGGCGTCGTGAGCCCGCCCGCCACCGAGAGGTCCCGCATGTTGATAGGTGCCGTCGCCGACGACTTCACCGGAGCCACCGATCTCGCCTCGGGCTTCCGCCGCCGCGGCCTCGAGACGGTCGTCGTCGTCGACCCCGCCGCCGTCGAGCCGGCGACGTACGCCGGCGTCGACGCGGTCGTGGTGGCCCTGAAGACCCGCACGGCCCCGGTCGACGAGGCCGTCGCGCGGTCCACCGCCGCCCTGTCCTGGCTGGTCGAGGCGGGTGCCGAGCGGTTCGCCCTCAAGTACTGCTCGACCTTCGACTCGACCGACGAGGGCAACATCGGGCCCGTCCTCGACGCCTTCCGCGACCGGCTCGGGGTCGAGCGCGTGATCGTCGTCCCCGCGTTCCCCGCCAACGGCCGGACCGTCCGAGAGGGTCGCCTGTTCGTCGGCGACGACCTGCTCGAGGACTCGCCGATGCGTCACCACCCGTTGACGCCCATGACGCGCTCGAGGCTGCGCGACCTGCTCGCGCCGCAGACCCGGGCCACCGTCACCGAGGTCCCCCTACAGGACGTCCGCGCCGGGGCCGACGCCCTCCGTTCGACGGTCGACGACGCGCCGGCCGGCTATCTCGTCGTCGACGCGGTTGACGACGACGACCTCGTGACCATCGGCCGCGCGACGGCACACCACCGCCTCCTCAGCGGCGGCGCGGGCCTCGCCCTCGGCGTCGGTGCCGACGACGCCCCCGCCCCCGTCCTGCCCGCCGAGTTCTCGCACGTGACGGGGCGCCGCCTCGTGGTCTGCGGTTCGGCGTCCGCCGCCACCCGTGGCCAGATCGCCCACGCGGCGGCCACGCACCCCACGCGCAAGGTCGACCTCGAGGCCGCCACGACCGACCCCGCGGTCGAGATCGCCGAGTTGACCGCGTGGGTGCGCGGCCTCGACGCCGACGCGGTCCCCGTCGTCTACTCGGTCGGCAACCCGTCCGACGTCGTGGCGGCCACCGACCGCGCCACGTCCGACGCCACCCCCGACGCGGCGGCCCTGGTCGAGGCGGTCCTGTCGACCCTGGTGCACGACCTCGTCGCCGACGGCACCGTGGGGCGGGTCGTCGTCGCCGGCGGCGAGACCAGCGGCGCCGTCGTCACGGCGCTCGGGGCACCCGCCCTGGTCATCGGACCACCGCTCGGCCCCGGCGTCTGCTGGAGCGCCGCGACGACGAGCGGCGGCCGACCGGTCGCCCTCGTCCTGAAGAGCGGCAACTTCGGTGCCGCCGACCTGTTCTCGACCGCCTGGGAGGCCCTCTCGTGACCGCCACGACCACGAAGTCCGCGAAGACCGCGGCCGAACGACTCGTCGACGCCGGCCGCGCCCTCGTCGCCGCCGGTCTGAGCCCCGGCAGCTCGGGCAACGTCAGCGTCCGCGACGGTGAGCAGCTGCTGATGACCGGCACGGGCACCATGCTCGGGTCGCTCACGGTCGACGACCTCTCGGTGCTCGCCCTCGACGGCACGGTGCTCGCCGGCCCCAAGCCGTCGAAGGAGGTCGCCCTGCACCTGGCGCTCTACCTCAAGAACCCCGGGCACCGGGCCGTCGTGCACGTCCACTCCCCGTCCGCGGTCGCCCTGTCCTGCCTCGAGCCCTGGTCCGAGCACTGCGCCGTGCCCCCGCTGACGCCGTACTCGCTCATGCGGGTCGGCCAGGTCCCGCTGCTGCCCTTCGTCGCCCCCGGCGACCCGGCCATGGGGTCGTTGGTCACCGACAGTCCGCTGCCGTTCCGCGCCGCACTGCTGTCGAACCACGGCAGCGTCGTGAGCGGCGAGGACGTCGACCGGGCCGTCCTCGGTGCCGTCGAGGTCGAGGAGGCCTGCCGGATCGCCCTGCTGACCCAGGGCGCCGACCGCCGCCTCATCCCCGCCGACCAGGTGGCCGCCATCACCGCGGCGTCGGGCATGCCGTGGACGGGTCCCACCGCACTAGGCTGACCGACGCGAGAAAGGCCGACGTGTCCCCCACAGCCCCCCTCATCCCCGAGCAGCGGCGCGAGAGCATCGTCGAGCACCTGCAGCGCGAGCGCGTCCTGAGCTACCGGCAGCTGACCGACCTCCTCGGCGTCAGCCAGATGACGGTCCGACGCGACGTCGCGACCCTCGAGGACGAGGGTCGCGTCACGGCCACGCCCGGCGGTGCCAAGCTCACCCCGCGACTGCTGGTCGAGGCGAGCCGGGACGTCAAGCAGGACGTCGACGTCGCCCAGAAACGGTCCATCGCCCGCGAGGCCGCGGCGCTCGTGCGCGACCACATGACCGTCTACCTCGACGCCGGCACGACCGTGCAGGCCATGCGCGAGCACCTCGACGACCTCACCGGCCTGACGGTCGTCACGAACGACCTCGCGACCGTCCGGTCGTTCTTCGACCACCCCGACGTCGACCTCATCGTCGTCGGGGGCCGGGTCGACAGCGCGAACCAGTCGACGCTGGGGCGGCTGACCCGGTTGACGCTCACCGAGCTGTCGCTCGACCTCGCCTTCATCTCGTCGAGTTCGTGGGACCTCACGCACGGCGTCACCACGCCGGTCGAGGCCAAGGTCGAGGTCAAGCGGGCCGCGCTCGAGGTCGCCGAACGCTCGGTGCTCGTCGCGGACAGTTCGAAGTACGGGCGCTTCGGCAAGTACCGTGCCCTCCGCCTGGCCGAACTCGACACGATCGTGACCGACGACCGCCTGGGCGACGAGGCGACGGCGGCCCTGGTCGACGCCGGTCTCGACCTCGTGGTCGCCGCCCCGGGCGAGCCCGCCTGACGCGAGTTCCCGGGGACGCAGGAGGCGCGGGTCACGCGACCCGCGCCTCCTGCGTCCCCGGCGGCCCGCCGCTCAGCGGGGGATGACCGAGAACAGGAACTTCTTCTTCACCATCACCCAGAGCAGCAGCACCGAGACCACGTGGACGATCGTGCCGACGACCACGTCCGAGCGGTCCAGCCCGGGGATCGACGCGACGGCGAGCACGAAGAAGACCTGCCAGATGAACACGTAGAGGCTGGCCTGCCCGAGGGGGACGTAGAACCAGCCGAGGGCCGCCGAGATCGGCTTCCAGAACACCGTGAGGATCGCGTAGACGCAGACGACCACGAGGGCCACGTCGACCAGCCGGCCCCACTGCATGTCGACCCGCTGGTAGCCGGTCGCGTACAGGGTGTCGTAGAGGCCCGTCGGGATCGGCCCCGGGGCGAACCCGTAGGCGTGCCCGGCCCAGATCAGCGCGAGGAACCCGGCGTAGCCGACGACCCCCACGCCGACCAGCACCTTGCCGAGGCGGGTGGTCAGCGCCGTCACGATCCGACGCCGGTACCAGCCGATGACGAGACCGTGGGTGAAGAGCACCTGCCAGGCGAAGAGCGGGAACACCGGCTCGAACTGCGACGGCAGGAGGTGGACGTCGGGGAAGACCACGCCGACGGCGTAGACCGCCCAGCTGACCAGCAACACGGCCCACCAGGCACGCCGCTTGATCGCCCACATCAGGGCGGGGATCGTCAGGCTCAGCACGACGAACAGGCCCATGATGTTGAACGGCCACGGCCCCATCTCGAGCAGCAACAGCTGACGCACGGCGTACCACGGCGGCGGGTAGTCGAGCAGGCGGTCGACGTTCGGGTACAGGTCGTAGACCCGCCCCTCCGCCGAGGTGCCGGTCATGCCCGTGCCGCGGTCGGTGAAGGTCGTGACCGCGTCCGTGTTCAGCAGCGGCACGAAGCTCAGCGCGAAGACGATCAGGATGACCGCGAGGGTCACGACGTACTGCTTGCGCGCCCGGACGAAAGCGCCGATCGCGGCGGCCTTCTCGCCGTACTTCTTGATGCCGAGCGGGTAGACCATGCCGAGCACGATGCCGCTGAGGAACACGAACATCTCGGCACCCGTGATCGCCCCGACGGCCTTCAGCGTGACGAACGAGAACGGCCCCGCGACCTCGATGTGCGTGATGACGACGGCCAGGATGATGAACCCGCGGAAGAGGTCGATGCGGAGGTCGCGGCCGGGTGATCCGTCGTCGGGGTAGCGCCAGCGGGGCAGCAGGCGCCCGACGACGCCGCTCACCAGGAAGACCAGGGCGAGCACCACGGCACAGGCCACGATCCAGCCCATCTCGTCGCCGCCGCCGTCGCGGACCTGCACGGTCGCGGCGTCGCCGTCGGTCGAGGTCACGCGGTCGGTGACCGGCCCGAGGTCGATCCGGTCGGACGCCTCGAGGTCGGTGCGCAGCGCCCCGGCGATGCCCGACTCGGCCGTGGCCCGCCAGTCGACGGGTCGGTCGCCCGCCTCGGCCTCGTCGCGCTCGACCTCGAGCCACGTGACGCCGGAGATCCGGTCGTGGGTCGGCAGGGCGTCCAGCACCTGACGCCACCAGCCCTGCTTGACGTCGAGCTCGGGGGCGCCGTCGAACTCGTCGGCGTAGAGGGCGCCCGTGTCGAGCAGCATGGGTCGGTCGCGCCCCTCGGCGAAGCGCTCGTAGAACGTCGACGGCTGAGCCTCGGTGTAGCCCCAGGTCTCGTCGAAGCGTGCCTCGACCTCGCCCGCCGCCGCGGCCTGGTTCTCGACCAACGGCACCGACGTGCCGGCGGCCGTCGAGGCGCTGCCCTTGGCGAAGAAGAACATGGACTGGCCGACCCAGTCGACCGCGTCGTCGCCGGGGTAGTACGGCCCGTACGGGTCGTCGGCCTCGGTGACCCGCCCGTCGTCGTTCGTGTCGAGCAGGTCGACGTCGCTCGAGGGGGTCTCGGTGAGGCGGCCGACGGCGTCCGAGAACGGATAGCCCGCACCGTAGGACGGAGCCCACACCATGCGGGCCTGCGAGTCCCCGGCGTGCACGACGTCGGCGAGGGCCCGGAACGCCCCGACGAACGCCGTGGGCTGCTGCCCCCAGCGCTGCCAGTTGCCGTTCATCTCGGGCGCGAAGCGCACCAGCTGGAGCGTGCCGTACTGCCGGTCGATCTCGGTCAGCAGGTCGTCGGCCCGGCGCGCGTCCGCGGCGTCGAGGTCGGCGAGCCGCCCGGTGGGCTCCAGGCTGACCACGAGCACGGCGCCCTGGGCGGCCGCGGCACGGGCCGACCGGCGCCACTCCTCGACCGCGCCCTGGTCGAGCGGGTAGTCGATGTTGACGCCGTACAGCGACGGCGTCGCGCCGAGTCGACCGGCGTAGCCGTCGGGTCCGTCCGAGCCCCAGTCGAGGTCCGGGCCGAACCACGTGTCCGAGGGTTCAGGAGGCACGGCGGCGGCCGACGCGGACGTCGCGTCCCCGAGCACCGCCGGCCCCAGCACCAGCGGCACGAACGCCGCGACGGCGAGCAGGGCCGCGCCGATCCGGCGGGCCGCCCGCCGACGTGGCACCGTCGCCGACGGGTGCCTCAGCGTCGGCACACGAGCGTCCACACGTTGCGGCCGTCCTCGTGGCGGTAGTCGAGGCTCTCGAGGCTGAGGAGCGCCAGGGCCAGGCCGCGACCGTCCTCGTCCTCGAGGTCGGCCATCGAGACGGCGCTGAGGTCGATCTCGCTGGGCATGCCGTTGTCGTGGAAGACGGCCGTCAGCCGGTCGTCGGTGGCGGAGAGCTCGAGGGTGAAGCGGCGACCGCGGTCGGCCTCGGACCGGCGCGAGTGCTCGACGACGTTCGCCGCGATCTCGACGATCGCGGTCTCGAACGAGAAGCGCGTCTCGAGCGAGTCGTCGCCGAGCGAGGTCCACCACGCCTCGAAGGCGTTCTGCACCAGGTCGATGCTCTCGGGTTCGACGGCCACGTCGATGACGACGGGGCCGGGACGCTCAGTCATCGAGGGCGGCCGAGACCGAGGCGCGGGGCTTGAGGATGCGGTCGAGGTTCGTGAGGCGCAGCACCATCGAGACCTGCTCGGTGGGGGCCACGAGCCGCAGGTCTCCCCCGGCCTGGCGTGCCGACTTGAGGCACGACACGAGGGCCCCGAGGCCCGACGAGTCCACGAAGGTCGTGCCCGAGAGGTCGACGATGATGAGGCGGTCGCCGGCCGCGAGACGTGCGGCCACCTCGTCGCGGAGTTGTGGTGTCGAGACCACGGTGAGGCGCCCCTGTGGGGAGAGCACGCAGCCGCCTTCGACGGCCTCGACGGTGACGGTCATCATGATTGTTCCTTGTCGTGGGGTGCCGAGGGCCCCGGGTAGAGAACGGCCCGGACGATGATGCTGAAGATCACCAGGTCGAAGAGCACCCAGGCGATGTTGACGAGCGGCGCGAGGCCCTCGGCCTGCCCGGTGGCGTAGCGGACGCCGACCAGGACGAGTGCGGCGACGAGGCAGGCGACGGCCCAGATCTGCGGTCGGACGAGGTCCCACCGGGGGCCGGTGGCCGCCTGCTTCGTCTTGGGAGTCACCGAGAAGCCGAGCGCACGGCCGCGGTAGACGTTCTGGAACGCCGTGGTGACCGAGGCGATCCAGACCGGGAAGAGCGCCAGCGAGTACTGCTGCCCCCGCCAGGTCGGCCTGCCCGCCGCGACCACCCAGAAGAGCAGCTGGTTGAACACCAGGAAGGGGATCAGGCGGGCGAAGAAGTCGACGCTGTAGGCCTGCACCGGCACGACGCCGAACGACAGGCAGAGCACGGGCGCCGCGATGTAGACCACGGCGGCGAATCCCGAGAGGTAGCTCCACATGGTGGAGAAGTACATGAGGCGCTGACCCCACGACAGGCCCTTCTGCACGAGCGGGTTCTCGCGGAAGAACACCTGCATGGTGCCCTGGGCCCAGCGCAGTCGCTGCGTCATCATGGTCGCGAGGTCCTCGGGCGCGAGCCCGATCGCGAGGGTCTCGTCGTGGTAGACCGACCTCCAGCCCAACCCGTGGAGGCGCATGGCCGTGGCCATGTCCTCGGTGACCGAGATCGTGGCCAGGGGCATGATCGCCTGCGCCTCGGAGCCGCGGTCGACGTCGAGCGCCCCGACGAGGAGCGAGATCGACTCGATGGCGGCGAGCGGAGAGGACGACCGCTGCGCGAGAAGGTCGAGGGCCGCCTCGTCGAGGGCGTCGAACGTGTCGGGGCCGAGCGACATGGCGGCGAGCTCGGCGAGGTCGCCCTTCATGGCCGCGAGGTCGGCGTCGGCGAAACGGAAGGCGATCGTGTCGATGCTGCGCTGGAACCGGTAGGTGACGTCGCCGATGGACTCCCCCGCGGCGAACTCGGCGCGGGCCCGCTCGACCACGGTCTCGGCGTCGTCCAACGCCTCGAGCACGCGGGGCTGGCCGACGGCCTCCTCGCGTGCCCGCACCAGCAGCTTGCGCGACGTGCGGACGGCTCGACGCACGGCCGCCTCGACCTCGGTGACGTACCGCGCGACGCCCAACTGCATGAGCGCCTCCCGACGGAGGACCGCGTTCGACCCGCAGAAGAAGGCGCTGTTCCAGCCGTCCTTGGACTGTTGGATGGGGCCGTAGAACAGCGGCGCCTGACTGCCCAGGGGGTCGGACTCCGGCACGTTCTCGAACCACTGCGGCGTCTGCACGAGAGCGATCCGCTCGTCCTTGAAGTAACCGAGGGTGCGGTCGAGGATCTCGGGCTTCGGCACCTGGTCGGCGTCGAGGATCAGCAGGAACTCGCCCTCGGTCGACAGGAGGGCGTTGTTGAGGTTGCCGGCCTTCGCGTGGCGCGGCCGGTCGGCCCAGTCGTCCGACCGGGTGATGACGCCGATGCCCGCGGCCTCGGCGGCGGCACGGATCTCGGGGCGACCCCCGTCGTCGAGGATCCACGTCGTGTGCGGGTAGTCGATGCGCTGCGCCGCGAGGGCGGTGCGCATGACGAGCTCGACCTCCTCGTTGTACGTGGTGACGAAGACGTCGACCGTGACCCGCGTCTCGAGGCCGTCGGGGTCGGGCGCGGTCGGCGGCTCGCCACGCTCACGCAGCCGCCAGGCCCCGAGGCCGAACAGCAGCGAGTCGATCACGCTGTACGTCTCGGCGAGGATCAGCGGCACCGCGATCCACCACGACGACCAGTTCACCGACGAGGTCCACCGCCAGACGATGTAGTTCAGGCCGGCGAGCGACGCCAGCAGGACCGCCACCCGGATCGCGACGATGCGGCGACCCGGGGTGGTCCGGTCGAGCAGCCGCTGGTCGCGGCGACTCAGGGTGTCGGTCACGCGCGACGGTCCATGACGACGACGGTGACGTCGTCGCGCGAGAGGCGTCGCTCGGTCAGGGCCGCCATCGACCCGAGCAGGCCGAGGCCGTCGGCACCGCCGGTGGCGGGCCGCGTCGCGAGCCGCCCGACCTCGAGGGCCCAGTCGAACTCGTCGTCGAGGACGTCGAGGACGCCGTCGCTCATGACGATCAGCTGGTCGCCGACGCCGAGGCGGGTCGTCTCGGTGACGTGCTGTTGCTGCTCGTCGAGCCCGAGCGGCAGCCCCGTGCCCGCGAGGTGCTGCACGCTGCCGTCGGCCCGGACGATGATCGACAGCCCCGCCCCGGCGTCGACGAACGAGAGTTCGTCCGTGTCGAGGTCGAGGACGGCGTGGAAGTACGTGACGAACGTCCCGGTGCGCTGCAGGTCGGTCCGCACGGCTCGTTCGATGCGGTCGACCGCGAGGCCGAGTTCGCGTCCCGCGGCGACCTGCGGTGAGGCCGCACGACAGGCCGCCCGGACGGAGGACCCGATGATGGCCGCCCCGACGCCCTTGCCCATCACGTCGCCGACGGCCACGTGCACGAACCGGCCGACGAGTCCGTAGTCGTAGTAGTCGCCCCCGACGCTCAGCGAGGGCAGGCAGATGCCCTCGACCCGGACGCCCTCGACCTCGAGGGGCTCGGCCGGCAACAGCGCCTGCTGCGTCGAGCGGGCGGCCGAGGCGTCGGCGTCGGCGAGGAGCTCGACCTGGGCCCAGGCGGCCAGGTCGCGGAACTCGGCCATCTCGTCTGCCGAGAGCTGCCGGGGCTCGGCGTCCATCAGGCAGAACGAGCCCACGACGTTGCCCGATCCGTCGCGCAGCGGGTGACCGACGTAGAACCGCAGCCCGTTGTCGTTGAAGGCGCCCAGGTGGGCGAACCGCGGGTCGAGGCGGGCGTCGTCGGTGGTGACGATCTCGCCCGTGTCGGTCACGAGGCTGCACGGGGTGTCGGAGCGCCCGGACTCGGGGTCGTCGAAGCCCGCCCGGCCGACGAAGAGCGCGCGCTCGTGGTCCATGACGGTGACCGACGACAGCGGCACCCCGAACACGGCCCGGGCGACGCGGGTCACGCGGTCGAGGCGGGCCTCGTGGCCCGACTCGACGATGCCGAGCGTCTCGACCGCTCGCTGCCGACGTTCTTCGCGGACTTCGTCCCTGATCACACGGCTCCCTCTCGCTGGGCGCGCCTGGTGGGAGCGTGCCGTCTCCGAACCCTGCAACGATGCCACAGAGCCCTCGCCACGTCATGCCCACCATTAGGGGGACACCGAGGAGGCGCGGTGCCGGTCAGCGCATGACAAACCTTGCCATCGCGCCTAGGATCGCTCCATGGCCACCATGAACGTCTCGCTGCCCGACGGTCTGAAGCACTTCGTCGAGGCCCAGGTCGACGAGCGCGGTTACGGGACGAGCAGCGAGTTCATCCGCGAGCTGATCCGTCGTGAGCAGGCGCGCGCCCGCCTCCGCGAACTCGTGGTGGACGGCATGGCGTCCGGGGCGGGCTCGGACCTCGACGAGCAGTACCTCGACCGCCTCCGTGACCGCGTGCACCGCGCCGGGGCCGACCGCGCGTGAGCCGCCGCGTCGTGACCTCGCGACGCGCCGACCACGACATCGAGTCGGCCGTCGACCACTACCTCGACGAGGGGGCGCACGCAGCCGCGCTCGACTTCGTCGACGCCATCGACGACGCGCGGTCGCTCATCTCGGCGCATCCCACCCTGGGGTCGGCCCGGTTCGCCGTCGAGACCGGGATCGACGGCCTGCGGAGCCTGGCGCTCCGCCGCTTCCCGTTCGTGGTGCTCTACACCGACGACACGGACGCCGTGCGGGTCCACCGGGTGCTGCACACCAGCCGAGACCTCCCGGTCGAGTTCTCCGGAGCCTGACGACCGAGGAGGCGCGGTGCCGGTCGACCGGCACCGCGCCTCCTCGGGGCCGCGCGTCAGTCGAGGAAGTCGAAGACGAGATCGAGCGATCGGGCGGGATCGATCGGAGCGGTCGACCCGGCCGGGGCCGCGACGATGACGCTCAGGAGCCCGTGGGGCGTCAGCAGGATCGACCCGCCCCCGACGACCGGCGACCCGTCCTGGGCGGTCGCGACGAAGGCGCGCCCGCCGAAGGCGTCGGCCCGTTCGTCCTCGACCTGCTCGAGCGACAGCCCGTCGACGCCGCCCCCTGCGGGGACCTCGGCGTCCATGCCCGCCTGGTCGAGTTCCTGGACCGTGGCGATGAAGCCGACCCGGGACCCGTCGGCCTCGCTGGTCCACGTGCAGTTCGCCTCGTCGGACCCGGTGGTCGAGGTCTCCGCCACGAGGGTCCGCCCCGTGACGAGATCGCCGAGGACGGCCCCCGCCGCCTCGCAGTCGGCGGGCAGGGTGAACTCGCCGGTCGGCTGGTCGGCGGCGTCCGCCGTGGCGGTCGCCTGCCCCGGGGACGACGACCGACCGGCGTCACCGGAGTCGGCACCGCCTCCGGTGCAGCCCGCGAGCAGGAAGGTCACGGCGACGGCTCCGACGACGGTCGAGAGTGCGGGCGTGGTGGTGGTGCGCATGGTGGTCCCCCGGTGGTGCGCCGGACCCCTTCCGACGACCGCCTCAGCCTAGACGGGTCGGTTCACCTCGGGGTGGGTCAGGTGCCGGGCCAGAAGCGGGTGATCAGGTCCTGGATGAACGGGATCAGATCCTGCACCTGGTCGACGCCGGCGATCGCGACGGCCACGAGGGGCCACAGCGACACCACGAGCGTCGAGATCACGGCCGCCACCCCGAGCACCCAGGCCAGGGCACCGTTGCGCACCTTCACGATGAGCAGCAGCACGACCAGGGCGAGGACGTAACCGATGGCGATCGCCGCGACGATCGAGCCGACGGGCACGTCGAGGGCGCCGGCCGTGCCGCCGTCCGCCGCACCGATCAGGGTGAGCACGGGCAGCAGCACGCCGACGACGATCAGCACGCAGAGGACCGCCGAGGTCACCAGGGCTGCCCAGACGGCCCGCGGCCGGGGGCGTCGGGTCGTCGTCGTGGTGCGCCGCCCGAACATCACTTCTCCGTCGTGGCGACGTCGTCGCCGTCGACGACGACCTGCGCGTCGCTGTCGGAGTCGACCTCGACCGTGACCGTTCCGCCGTCGACCGTCACGGTGACGTCGGCACCGTCGGCGTCGCGGGCGTCGCCCGAGGAGGCGCGGGTGGCGTCGCCGTCCGAGGCCCGGTTCTCCTCCACCGCGTCGGCCACGCCGTCCACGGCGTCGGCGGCCTTCTCACGGGCGTCGGCAACGACCTCGGACGTCGTGTCCAGTGCGGCGTCGGTGGCGTCGGCGGTCGTCGAGCGGGCGTCCTCGCGACGGTCCGCCACGGAGTCGAGGGCGTCGGCAGCAGCGTCCCGCGCCTGGTCGGCCACGTCGCGGGCACCGTCGGCGACGTCGTCCGCCTTGGCGGCCGCCTCCTCGCCGACCTCGCCCGCGGTGGCCTTCGCCTGCTCGGCGACCTCGCCGGCCTTGTCGCCCAGCTCGCGGGCCTTGTCGGACAGGTCGCCCGCGGCCGTCCGGGCCTTGTCGGACAGGTCGCCCGCGGCGGTCGCGGCGCGGTCGCGTGCCTCGCCGGCTGCGGCCTTGGTCTTCTCGCCGGCCTCCTTCGCCCGGTCACCGGCGTCCGAGGCGGCGGCGGCGACCTTGTCGCCGGCGTCGGACACGGTCTGCTTCGCCTTGTCCGCGGCGGCGTTCACCTTGTCGGCGGCGTCCTCGTCCGAGTCGAACGGGCCGTGCACGTCCGTGACGGTGACGTTGACCGTGACCTCCTCGCCGTCGAGCTGCCCGACGGCATGCTTGACCTGCGTCCGGACGGTGTCGGCGAGCGTGGTGACGTTCGTCGGGTACTCGGCGACGACGGCGATGTCGACCACGAGTCCCTCGTCGGTGGTGCCGGCGCGGACGCCGGGGACGGAGCCCGTGCCGATCGCCGTGCGCAAGGCGCCGGCGAGCCGCTGGGACGCGGTGCCGAGGGCGTGGACGCCCGAGACGCCGAGGACGGTGACGCCGATCGTGTGCTCGAGGACCTCTTCGGGCGAGGTGGCCCGGGTGGACGCCGCGGCGTCGATGTCGATGGGGGTGACGTGGTGGGTGGACTCGCTCATGAGACCGGCCTTTCATCGTGGAACGTGGGTGGGGCGACGGACGGCCCCCGTCCTCGGGTCGAGGGCGAGGGCCGTCCGTGCGGTGGGGCGAGGGAGGTCAGTCGAGCCGCGTCGCGGACGACATCTGGCTGCGCAGACCGCCGTTGATCTGGATCACGACGGGCGTCTCGGTCCCGAGGACGCCGTCCCAGTGGGCGACGGCCTGGTCGATGCTCCGGCGGATGTCGGTCGGCGAGACGCCGCGACGCGCGTTCGCGGTGACGCGCAGGACCGACTCGCGCTTGACGCGGAAGGCGGTCACGTCCACCGAGACGATGCCCGGGGTGTCGGCCAGCGCCTCCTCGAGGACCTGTTCGGCGACCTTCGCGTCGACGACCAGGCGACCACCGGTGGTCTGGTCGCGACGCGACCCCTCGTCGACGGTGAGCAACGTGCCGGTCTGGCCGTGTCCCTGTCGCAGGGCGAACCAGGCGAGCAGGACGATCAGCACGAGGCTGGCCGCCGCGACCACCCAGAGGATCCACGGCTGGTCGCCGAGGGCGTCGGTCGCGGGGCCCCTCGCATCGGAGGCCCCCTGCGAGACGGTCTTCTGGACGTCGGGCAGAAGGGCCCCGACGGCGACGGCTCCGCCGGCGAGCAGCAGCACGAGGCCGATGACGAAGACGACGATGCGGTTCAGAGCGCGATTGGTGCTGTTCATGACCCGACCGTTCCTTTCTCGGACAGCTTGACCTTGTGACGCAGTGCCGGGCTGAAGTCGTAGGCGCCCAGTTCGTCGCGGACGGCCTCGTCGATGCTGCGGACGTCGGTCTGACGGCCGGAGGTGCGGGTGACCTCGATCAGGGCGCTGCGCTTGCCCACGCTGACGCTGACCTGCGAGGGGTCGACGTCGCCGGCGTAGCTCGCGGTGCGGGCCAGCGAGCGGGCGATGACCCGGTCGTCGACCACGGCCACGGTGCGCTCGGCCTTCGCGCCACGACGGCCACGACGGCCCGGCGCGAGCGACACGACGATCAGGACGAGACCGATCAGCGCGACGACGACCGCGACGGCGGTCAGCACGCCGACCGGAGCACTCGCGGCGTCCAGGGTAGAACCGACGAGGTCGGTCGGAGCCAGGAGCAGCGGAGCCGTCCCGACGGCGGCGAGGACCGCCTCGGTGCCGATCCACGCCAGGGCGACGATCAGCAGGACGGCGAGGGTGATGGCGATGCCGGCCCGCGACGAGTGCGTCTCACGGCGCACGATGCGCTTGTAGAGCGATGCGGTGCTCATGCGACGCGCTTCCTCTCTCGGATGTCGGCACCGGTGATCTGCAGGTCGACCTTGTCGATGCTCGACCCGGTCAGCTGCAGCACGCGGTCACGGATGGTGGACTGGGCCGCCGTGAGGCGGTCCAGCAGGGTGCCCGAACGACGTTCGGAGACGCCCAGGGGCGAGACCCGGATGGGGGTCTTGGCGATCACGCTCAGAGCGCCGTCGTGGTCGGCCAGCTCGACCGACACCTTCGACGCGGAGACCTCGAGGGCCTCCGCGGTGACGGCCGAGACGACCCGACGCACGGCACGTGACGTGATCTTGTTCCGGCCGTGGAGGGCCCGGTCGGCCGTCACCGCCGCGGTCACGACGACCGCCGCCCGCGGAGTGCGTCGGCGAGGCCGCGGACGTCGAGCTTGCCCTCGACGACACGGCCGACGCCGAACCCGATCGCCATGGCGATCGCGACGAACACGAAGGCCCAGAAGCCGAAGGCCAGGGCGGTCAGCGCCAGGACGGCGCCGACCAGCATGCCGGTGGTCGTGGCGGTCACTTGACGCGGCTGTCGTCGGCGTCGTCGTCGTTGTCCTCGGACGGGATGTACACGTCGGAGACGGTGACGTTCACCTCGGTGACCTCCATGCCGACGACCTGCGAGATGGCGTCGGTGACGGACTTGCGCACGTCGTCGGCGACCTTCTGCAGCTCGACGGGGTACTCGGCGACGATGACGATGTCGGCGGCGACCTGCTTCTCGCCGACCTCGACCGAGACGCCCTGGCCGCGGTCCTGCTGGTTGATCACGTTGCGGATCGCGCCGATGGCACGGGCGGCACCGTTGCCCAGGTCGTGGACGCCGCGCACCTCGCGGGCCGCGATGCCGGCGACCTTCGAGACGACGCCCTCGGCGATGGTGTTCTTGCCGGCGGCGTGGGACTGCGTGGTCTTGGCAGCGGCGGTGCTGGTGGAGGGGGTCACGTTGCTCATGGTTGCTCCTTGCTCTGGACCGGTGGGACCGGTCGGTGTCGGGGTGCCCGTGAAGCGGGTCACATCATTCAGACGCATGGGGCACGGCAGGTGTCATGGTGGGTCAGCCAGCTTTCAGGGAACGATTCACCACCACTCACATTTCGGCCATCACGTCCCCCGATCCGGGCACGGGGTGGTAGTCAAGAGGCATGGCGCGGGCCGTCCGGTCCTCGTCGCCGGGGTCCCGCCGCGTCCCGTCTCGCCGGGTCCCGTCCCGCCCCCGTCCGATCGCAGGAGGTCGTCATCACCACCGACGACCCCCTCCTCGACGCTGCGGACGCGACGCTGGCCGTACGGGCCCGCGACGGCGACGTCCACGCCTACGAGGTCATCGCGCGCCGACACGGACCGCTGATGCGCGTGTACGCCGCGCGCCTCCTGGGCTCCGACCTCGAGTCGGACGACGTCGTGCAGGACGCCTTCATGACGGCCTGGCGACGCCTGGCCGACCTCGACGACCCGTCGCGGGTGCGCAACTGGCTGATGCGCATCGTCAGCAACAAGGCGGTCGACCGTCTGCGCGTGCGACGCGACCACGACGACGTCGACCGGCTCGAGGTGTCGGCCCCGCGCCACGAGACGCCCGAACGCGTGGTCGAGGCCCGGTTGCAGCTCGACGCCATGTGGTCGGCCCTCGACAAGCTCCCCCTCGACCAGCGACGGTGTTGGCTGTTGCGTGAGACCGCCGACTACTCGTACGCGGACATCGCCGAGGCCCTCGACCTGCCCGTCTCGACGGTCCGGGGCAAGATCGCGCGGGCCCGGGTGTTCCTCATGACCGAGATGGAGGCGTGGCGATGACGACCGACGACCGCTCCCCCCTCGACGTGCCCGAGGACGACGACACGGTGGACGGCATCCCCGCCGACCGCCTCGCGGACTACCTCGACGCCGGACGCACGCCCCGCGACCCGGCCATCGAGGGCTCGGCGGCCTGCCGCCTGTACCTGCAGTCGTTGGCCCGGGTGCACGACCTGTCCCGCGCCTCCCTCGAGCACGAGGCCCGCCGCGAGCCCGACCGGGACGGCGCCTGGATCGACGGCCTCCTCGACTCGATCCGTCGAGAGGTCGTCGGCGGCCGGGTGATCCCGATCGGCCACCCCGATCCCGCGGTCCGGTTGAGCGTCACCGAGGCCGCGGCGCGCGGGCTGGTGCGACGGGCGGGCGACGAGCAGTCCGGCGTCGTGCTCGGGTCGACGACCTTCGACGGCGACCTGACGACGGCGGGGGCCGACGTGGTCGTGCGGGTGACCGCGGCGGCCCGGTACGGACTCGACCTCGGCGCCGTCGCGGACGAGCTGCGCACCCGCATCACCGAGACGCTGACGCGGCACACCGGGCTGACCGTCGTCCGGGTCGACGTGCTCGTCGACGACGTCTTCGTGGCGAGAGAGGACGACCGATGAGCGACGACCTGCTCTCCCGTGACCTGACCGAGGTGCTGCGCGGCGTCGAGGGCGTGGTCGACGTGTTCGACGCGCACCCCGTCGTCGAGGGGGCGGTGCGGGCCGTCGCGGCCGGCCTCGACCTCGCGGGCTCGACCGGCCTCGTCGAGATCTCGCGGACGGCCGGTTCGGTGTCCGTCACCGCCCACGTGGCGACCGGACTCGACGTCCCGACGCCCGAGACGCTGGCCCGGGCGGCCGACGCGCTGCGGGGACGCCTGGCCGCCTCCGGCGTGACGGGCGACGTCGTGGTGTCGGTCTCGGCCCGTCTGGTCGACGCATCCCGCTGACCGCGGGACGACGAGGAGGCGCGGTGCCGGTCCGACCGACACCGCGCCTCCTGCGCGTCAGCGCTCTCTCGTGAGCCGCTGCGGGTGGTGCTGGTGCTGCTACTTGATGGCGGCGCGGATCTCGGCGGCGGCACCGGCGACGTCGTCGGCCGAGTAGATCGCGGCACCGGCGACGGCGACGACTGCTCCGGCGTCCTGGACCGAGCCGACCGTGGCGGCCTTGACGCCACCGGCGACCGAGAACGGCACGCCCGAGGCCTTGCCGGCCTCGAGTAGCTTCTCGAAGGTGAAGCCTTCTTCGGCCTGCTCGTCGAGCCCGGCGTGCATCTCGACGAACTCGGCGCCGAGCGCGACGACCTCCTTGGCACGGGCGGCCTTGTCGCCGACGCCGATGAGGTCGACGACGATGCCCTTGCCGTGGGCCTTGGCCGCCTTGACGGCACCAGCGATGGTGCTGTCACCGGCGACGCCGAGCACGGTCACCAGGTCGGCGCCGGCCTTGAACGCCTCGCCCGCCTCGAGCTCGCCCGCATCCATCGTCTTGAGGTCGGCGAAGACGATCTTGTCGGGGTGCGCCTCTTTGATCGCGGTGATGGCGCGGAAGCCCTCGGCCTTGATCAGCGGAGTGCCGAGCTCGATGATGTCGACGCTCGGCGCGGCGGCGGCGGCCAGCTCGAGGGCGGCGTCGGTGGTCAGGGTGTCCATGGCGAACTGCAGCTTCATGTGGTGCTCCTCGTGGGGGCGACGGGGCCCGATCGGGCCTCTGGTACGTCGTCGATCCCGTCGCCTTCGATCCTGGTCCGACGATGCTGTGAGAGCAGCCCCTCGACGGGGGCGTCCCACCCATCCGTTCGGGTAGGGAGGGTGGCGTCGGGTAGGCGGACGCCTAGGGTGGGCGCATGAGCCATACCGTGCACGACGTCCCCGGTCGGGCCGGTTCCGACACCCTGGCCCGGACCCTGGCGTCCGAGCACGCGCGGGCGACAGCCGACCTGGTCGACCGGCATGCGATGACGCTCGAGTCCGTGCTGGCCGCCCTGCGCTCACGACGCCTCGACGACCGGGCGGCACGGGCCGAGGCCATCGACGTCGCGGCGGGGGCCCTGGTCGCCCTCCGGACGGGGTCCGACCGCGACCGCGGGACCACCCTCGAACCGGTCGTCGGGGCCTTCGCGCGCCTCCGGTCCGACCTGCGGCCGCTCGTGCGCTTCGGCGACCTGGACGTCCAGTTCGTCGAGCCTCCGGCGACGGGTCGGGCCCTGCCGGGCGACGTCGCGCACGTGGCCCGGGCCGTCGTCCGGAACGCCGTGCTCGCCTTCGTCGACGCGGGGGACGCACGTCGGGTGCGCATCCAGTGGGACTGCGACGGCCTGAACCTGCTGATCGCGATCCGTGACGACGGCGCGGGCGAGTTGACGGCACACGACGACGCGCTGCGGCCGATCACCGAGCAGGTCTCGGGGGTCGGGGGCGAGCTGACGGTGGCGTCGACCGTGGGGTGGGGCTCGGAGTTGACGGTGCGCCTGCCGCTCGACCCGCCGCCGTCGAACGAGCCGTGGGAGCTGGTCGCGGCCCTGAGCGAGCGGGAACGCGAGGTGCTGCACCGGGTCGCGGCCGGCGACCGGAACCGCGACATCGCGGCGGTGCTCGGCATCAGCGACAACACGGTGAAGTTCCACGTGTCGAACCTGTTGCGCAAGCTCGGGGCCCGCAGCCGCACCGAGCTCGCCGCCCTCGCCTCGTCCCCCTGACCCGGAGGCGGCACTCTGCCCTCTCGCCCCCTGCGCCGATCGAGTGGGCAGAAAACGTCCTTCATCTCGACGGCAAGGACATCTTCTGCCCACTCGGCGCCCGGGGTGCGGAGCCGACCCCCGTGGTGCCCGTGGCGAGCGACGCGGCTGGTGGCGTCAGAGGATCACCTCTCGCCAGCGATCGTGCGGTTACTGTGGCTCTGGCCGTGGCACGCGTCACGTCGTCGCTAGGTCCGCCGCCTCGCCATCACGGCGCGCTGCAGGAGCACGAAGACCAGGAGTATCCCGCCGGTGATGATGGTCGTCGCCTCGGGCGGGATGCCTCCGTCTCGCGTGATGAGCACGTTCATGAGGCCGAGCACGAGCGCTCCCACGACGGACCCGAGCACGAAGCCGACGCCGCCGGTGAGGAGGGTGCCACCGATCACCGTGGCGGCGATCGAATCGAGCTCCCACCCGATGCCGGTGATGTTCTGCGCGCTCCCGAGCCGGGCCGTGTAGATGACCGAGGCGAGCCCCGCCAGCGACCCGCTGATCACGTAGACGGCGAGCTTCGTGCGGCGCACCGGGAGGCCCATGAGGGCGGCCGACTGCTCCGACCCTCCGATCGCGTACACGGTGCGCCCCAGACGCGTGCGGTGCAGCACGAAGAACGCGACGGCGACCACCACGAGCGCCAGGAGCACGCCCGGAGTCGTCACGACGTCGTTCACCTTGGGACCGTCCACGACCTTCATGTTCGTCGCGAGCGAGCGGATGGGCGACTCGTCGGCGAGTCGTTCGGGCACCGTGCTGAGGATGGAGGCGAGGCCCCGTCCGAGGAACATCATCGCGAGCGTCGCGATGAACGGCTGCACGTCGAAGAACTGGATCAGCACGCCCGAGATGACGCCGGATGCCGTGCCGATGAGGATCATCAGCACCATCACGACCCAGGGGTTCCAGCCGGCGTTCGCGAGCAGCACGCCCGCGACGCTGCTGACCGCGACGATCGCACCGACGGAGAGGTCGATGCCCCCCGTGAGGATCACGAACGTGAGCCCCACGGCCAGGACGATCACATGGGCGTTGTTGATGAGCAGGTTCGACAGGGTCGCGGCCTGCACGATGCGGCCGTAGGCGATCTCTCCGTAGGCAAGCATGGCGATCAGGATCACCAGGGCGGCGACCGTCGGCAGGGAATCGAGTCGGAGCCGCATGCGGCGACGCGGTTCGAGGGGACCGTTGCCGGGGCCCGGACCGGGGGTCGGCTTGGGGGTGAGGGGCGGGCGGATCGTCGTGGCGCTCATGCGGACACGGTCTCTTTCTCGGTCGGCACGGAGGTCGGCGCCGGGCGGCGGCGCCTCGTGAACAGGGCGCGGACGCGCCGGGACTGCAGCAGCACGATCGCCACGATCACGATCGCCTTGAAGGCGGGCGTCGCCGAGGAGGAGACGCCGAGGAACACGACGGTCTTGTCGAGCGTCGCGATGAGGAGCGCCCCGACCGCGGCTCCGAGCAGGTGGAACTTGCCGCCGGCCAGCGACGTCCCGCCGATGACGACCGCGAGGATGGCGTCGAGCTCGAGTTGGTAACCGGTGCGCGAGACGTCGACCGTCATGACGCTGGACGTGGCGAAGATCCCGGCCACGCCGGCGAGCAGGCCGCTCCCGATGTAGGCGGTGAACAGGAGGGCTCGGCGGTCCAGCCCCGCGAGGCGCGCGGCCTTCGGGTCCATTCCGATCGCTTCGATCATGAGTCCCAGGGCGCTGCGCCGCACGAGGGCGGCGACGCCGAGCGTGATCAGCACGGCCAGCAGGAACACGACGGGTAGTCCGACGAGGTAGCCGTTGGCGACCCAGCGGAAGGGCTCGTTGGCCGCGGCCGTGTTCTGGCCTCCCGTGATGACCTTGGCCAGGCCACGGCCGGCGAGCATGATCACGAGCGTGCTGATGAACGGCTGCAGCCCGACGACCGAGACGAGCATGCCGTTGACCGCGCCGAGGACCCCGGCGATGAGGAGCGCCAGGCCCATCGCGGTGAGCGCGACGCCGAGGGAGTCGGAGCCGGCCGCCTTCAGGAACTCCATCGAGACGGCACCGGCGACGACCATGATCGAGCCGACGCTCAGGTCGATGCCACCGGTGGCGACCACGAGGCACATGCCCACCGCGATCATGAGCACGGGGGCAGCGGCCCGGAGGATGTCGACGAGGTTGCCCACGAGGTTGCCCGTGTCCGGGTTGACGGACAGTGCGAGGTAACCGGGGTCCTTCGCGACGTTGATCGCCAGCAGCAGCACGATCGCGACCGTGCCCCAGACCCAGGGACGGTGCAACAGGTCACCGAGCCCGTGGGCGCCCAGGCGTCTGGTCACGGTGGTCGTCGAGTCACTCATCGGGTTGCCTCCTCGGGCGTGGTGCGGGGGATGGTCTCGAGGGGGATCTCGGAGACGCCCTCCTCGGCGATGGCGGCGACGATGGACTCGGCGGTGACGTCCGGACCCGCCGCGAGCTCGGCGATCTTGCGGTGGTCCTTCAGGACGACGATCCGATCGCTGAGCCGGACGACCTCCTCGAGCTCCGAGGAGATGAACACCACGGCGACTCCCGTGTCGGCGAGGGCGGCGACCTGTTCCTGGATCTCGGCCTTGGCACCGACGTCGATGCCGCGTGTGGGCTCGTCGAGGATCAGCAGCTCCGGCTCGGTCGCCAGCCACCGGCCGAGCAGAACCTTCTGCTGGTTGCCGCCGGAGAGGTTGCTGATGGGTCGATCGGGATCTGCGGGTCGCACGTTGAGCTCGGTGAGGTATTTCGTCACCATGCGGTCCTTCTCCTTGGCCGAGAGCGGGCGGGCCCAGCCCCGTTTCGCCTGCACGGCGAGCACGAGGTTCTCGCGCACGCTCAGGTCGCGGATGATCCCCTCGTCGCGACGGTTCTCGCTCGAGAAGGCGATGCGGTGCTTCAGGGCCTTCGCAGGGGACGAGATCGCCACGGGGACGCCGTCCATGGTCACGTTTCCCGAGTCGGGGCGATCGACTCCGTAGAGGAGACGGGCGAGTTCCGTGCGGCCGGAGCCGAGGAGGCCGGCGAGGCCCACGACCTCGCCGCGACGCAGGTCGACGTCCGTCGCGTCGAGCGAGCCCTTGCGGCCGATCCCGGTGGCCCGGTAGACGGGCTCGCCCTCGGCCACCTGGCGGCTCGCCCGGTCCCGGTCGAGGGAGCGGAGGCTCTGGAGGTCCTTGCCGATCATCTCCGAGATGAGGCCGGCACGATCGATGTCTCGTGTGAGGTGCTCAGCCACGAACTTGCCGTTGCGCAGCACGGTGAGTCGGTCGCTGATCGCGAAGACCTGGTCGAGGAAGTGAGAGACGAAGAGGATGGCGACGCCTTCGTCACGAAGGCGTCGCATGACCCGGAAGAGACCCTCGACCTCGTCCGCGTCGAGGCTCGAGGTCGGCTCGTCGAGGATCAGCACCTTCGCCTCGACGACCGTGGCGCGGCTGATCGCGACGAGCTGCTGGAGGGCGAGGCTGAGCGACGAGAGGGGGGTGCGCGCGTCCAGGTGGCCGAGTCCCACACGCTCCAGGACCTCGGAGGCGGCGGCGTGCGTCCCCTTCCAGTCGATGCCGAACCGGCCGCGCTTCTCGTGGCCGAGCATGACGTTCTCACCGATGGTGAGGTTGCTGCACAGGTTGACCTCTTGGTAGACCGTCGAGATCCCCGCAGCCTGCGCGTCCGCGGTGCCCGAGAGGCGACGTTCGACGCCGTCGACGACGACACGTCCGGAGTCGATGGCGTAGACGCCCGTGAGCGCCTTGATGAGCGTCGACTTACCGGCGCCGTTCTCGCCCATGAGCGTGTGGACCTCGCCGGGGTAGAGACGGAGGTCGACCCCGTCGAGGGCTTTGACCCCGGGAAAAGCGATGGTGATGGCTTGCATCTCGACGATGGGGCCGGGTGCCTGCATGCGTGTAACTCCTTGTCTGCCGATGCCCACCCGCCCGCTGCCGTGGCAGCGGGTGGGTGGCGGGGGCGGCGAGGCGGACTCGTCCGCCTCGCCGCCGGGTGTGGCCGTGCGGGCTGGTCAGAACTTCCGGTCGGGCAGTGCTGTGGCGGCTGCCTCGGGCGAGTCGAACGTGGCCGACTCGACGACGATCGACGACTCGACGGTGTCGCCGTCGAGCAGCTTCTGCACTGCCTCGAGGGCCGTGTCGCCGAACAGCGGGTTGTACTCGGCGACGAAGCTGAGCTTGGACTCGGACAACGCCTCGAGGGCGCTCTTCGTGCCGTCGATGGTGGCGATCTTCACGTCCTTGCCGGGCGTGAGGCCCGCCTCCTCGACCGCCTGCACGGCGCCGAGTCCCATCTCGTCGTTCTGGGCGAAGACCATCTGGACGTCGTTGCCGTTCGACTTCAGCACCGTCTCGAAGACGCTCTTGGCCTCTTCGGTCGACCAGTTGGCCGTCTGCGCGCCGATCTTCGTGAATGCGCTGTCTGCGCCGATCACCTCGTCCCAACCTTCGTTGCGTTCGTTCACGACCGAGACGCCCGCCGGGCCCTCGAGGGTGAAGTACTTGCCACCCTCGGGAAGCGCGCCCTTGGCCCACTCGGCGACGGACTCGCTGACGGCGATGTTGTCGGGCGCGATCCGGGTCGCGTAGAGCGAGGTGTCGTCCGGCTCGATGCCACGGTCGATGAGGACGACGGGGATCTCGGCTTCCTTCGCCCGCTCGAGCGAGTCCTCCCAGCCGGAGCCCTCGGTGGCCGAGAGAAGGATCACGTCGACACCCTCGTCCACGAACGACGTGAACGCGTCGATCTGCGACTTCTGGTCGTTGTTGGTCGCCGGGGCGTACTTCAGATCGAACCCGGCGTCTTTCGTGAAGGTGTCCTGGATGTTCGTCTCGTTGGCCTGACGCCAGGCGCCCTCGGGGCCGACCGCGACGAAGCCGACCGTTGACAAGTCGTCACCGCCGTCCGTCGAACCGGTGCCGGAACTGCAGGCCGCGAGACCGAGGGCAATGGCCCCTGCGGCGGCGATGGTGGCGATGCGCCTCTTCGTGGACATGGATCTCCTCCTTGAGATGACCGGACGTCTTCGTCCGGTCGTGGCCATGGGGCCGGTCGTGCTGCGTGGGCTCGGGTGCTTCCGCGTGCTGGGAATGTTACCGGTAACAGTTTCGCGAGTGCAAGAGTGATCGAGAACATCCGCCCGTCGGGAAGGGATCGACTGCGAGCCTCAGCGGCGTGACGGCGCTGCAGGCGGCAGGAGGGGCCCGCCCTGCCACACCGGCGGGAAGTCGTCGCCCTCGTCGCTCTCGTCGTCCGGTGCGGCGATGAGCTCGACGAGGGTGTCGACCGTGACGCCCGGCCCGTTGCTGAGCTCGCCGATCTTCTCCCGGTCCTTGAGGACGACGATCCGGTCGCTCACCCGCACGAGCTCGTCGAACGCGCTCGAGATGAACACGACGGCGACACCCTCGAGCGCGAGCTGCGCGACGTGCGCCTGGATGTCGACCTTGGCGCCGATGTCGACGCCGCGCGTCGGCTCGTCGAGGATCAGCACGCGGGGCCGGATCGCCAGCCAGCGAGCGAGGAGCACCTTCTGCTGGTTGCCGCCCGAGAGCTCGCCGGCGGGTGTCGCCGGATCGACCGGCGTGATGTCGAAGTGCTCGATGTGCCGCTCGACGAGGTCCTCGCGCTCGGCCTTGGAGAGCGGGTGCGCCCACCCACGTAGAGCCTGCAACGCGAGGACGATGTTCTCCCGCACGCTGAGGTCGTTGATGAGGCCCTCCGCCCCTCGATCCTCGGCAGACAACGCCACCCGGTTCCGCAGTGCGTCCGCAGGGCGGTCGATCACGACGGTCCGACCACCGAGCGTGACCACGCCGCCGTCAGCTCGGTCGGCGCCGGCCAGCAGGCGCGCGAGCTCGGTTCGCCCGGAGCCGCGAAGCCCCGCGATGCCGACCACCTCTCCCGCGTGCAGCTCGAAGTCGACCGGCCGCAACATCCCGCGGCGTCCCACCCCGGCGGCGCGGTACAGCGGCGGGCCGACCGGATCCACACGATGGGCGCGGCGCTCTGACCCGATGCGTTGCAGGTGCGCGATGTCCTTGCCGATCATCCGCGCGACCAGTTCGGCGCGGCCGACCTCGTGCGGCAGGTAGTCACCCTTCTTCACACCGCCTCGAAGGATCGTCATCCGGTCGCTGAGTGCCAGCACCTGCTCGAGGAAGTGCGAGACGAAGAGGATGGCCACACCCTGGTCGCGGAGGCGGCGGATCACCTCGAAGAGCTGCGCGACGTCGACGGCATCGAGGCTCGACGTGGGCTCGTCCAGCACGAGCACCCGTGGTCGGTCGACCATGGCGCGGGCGATGGAGACGAGCTGGCGGCTGGCGGGAGTGAGGTCCGCCAGCAGGGCTCGCGGGTCCAGCTCGGCCAGTCCGAGCTCGGCCAGCATCGTGGCGGCGCGTTCATGCGTCGCACGCCAGGAGATGCCGACGCGACCGTGCACCTCGTGGCCCAGCATCACGTTCTCACCGACGCTCAGGTTCTCGACCAGGTGCGATTCCTGGAACGCGGCCTGGATGCCGAGGGCCCGCGCGTCAGCCGGACCGCCGAGACGGACGGGCTCGCCGTCCACGAGGACCTCCCCTGCTTCGATCGGGTACACGCCGAGCAGCGCCTTGATGAGCGTGGACTTCCCCGCTCCGTTCTCGCCGAGGAGAGCGTGCACCTCGCCCGAGTGGAGGTCGAGGTCGACCCTGTCGAGCGCGACGCCGTTCGAGAACGCGACGGTGATCCCCCGCATCTGCACCGTGGGGTGGGCAGGTCCGTCCCGCCGCTCGTCGTGACCGGACCAGGTCGGGCCAGCGGCCTGAGGGCCGATCGGGCGCATCGTCGTCGATGCCCGTACGTGACGCACGTGGTGCTCCTCGGGTCGGAGGCCTTGACGGCCTCGCGCCGGGCGGTGCCCGACGTGCACGACTGTAGCTGTCGTGATGCACGCGGGCGAACGACGACGAGCTGGATTACCTCAGATGGCCATCTCGGTCGAGAGGGCGCGCAGCCGCGCTGGAGTCACGCACCACGAGCTCGGCGGGAATCCGGCTGTTCTGCGGGATCTCGCGGCCCTCGATCGCGGCGATCAGGACGTCCACCACGAGCGACCCGAGCGCCGGGAAGTCCTGCCGCACGGTCGTGAGCGGCGGGAGGAAGTGGCGCGAGACGGGCAGGTCGTCGAAGCCGACGACGCTCAGGTCCTCCGGCACGCGGATGCCGCGGTCGTGGAGGCCGTGGATCACCCCGAGCGCCATCTCGTCATTGGCGACGAACACGGCGGTGTATTCCGGAACTCCGGTCAGTCCGCGTGCGTAGTCGTAGCCGAAGTCGCTCGACCAGTCACCGATGACGATGGGCCGCTCGTGCATGCCCCATGCCCGGGTGCGCGCATGGAAGGCACGCTCGCGAGCGCGGGCGTCGAACCAGTCGAGGGGCCCTGAGAGATGGAGGACGTCGCGGTGACCCAGCGACGCGAGGTGATCCACGGCCAGCTTCGTGCCGGCAGCCTGGTCGACGGAGACCGTGAGGAAGGCCGGGTCCTTCTCGGCCTTGACGACCAGGGTCGGCAGCCCCGTCGTGATGGTCCGGAGCACGGCCACGGACGACGAGCGCGGAGCGACCACGCAGAGTGCGTCGATGCCCTGGCCTGTGAGGTGGCGCACGGCCTCCTCGGGAGTCGCCGAGTCGTCGCGGAGCGCGAACGACGCCACGGAGTACCCGCCGTCGCGCGCCGATCGCTCGATGGCCCGCAAGATGCTCGACGGACCGAACTCGACGGCGCTCTCGATCAGCACGCCGATCCGAAGGGCCCGCTGGGTGACGAGCTCGCGCGCAGCACTGTTGGGCCGGAAGTCGAGCTCGGCGACGACCTCGAGCACGCGTTGGCGCGTGGACTCCTTGACCTGCGGGTGACCATTGAGCACGCGTGACACGGTCATGTGCGACACACCAGCACGCTCGGCAACCTCGCGAAGACCGAGACGTTCACCGCCGCCTCTGACGCTCACCCGGGCTCCATCCTGCACGCTCCGCAACGCAGCTTGGCGTCATCTGCGCCGGCGTGGACGTGGCTCCATGGCGCTGGCTCATTGTACGGGGGCCTTGCTCACGTGGCGGTCGGCTTCCGTGACGAAACACGACGGGTACCGCCGTCACGGGGCGTAGCGGACGGACATGATGGGACACGAGACACCGACCGAAGGTGAACGGTGTCAAGGTCGCCGCATGGCGCTCATCTGCTTGGTCCTCTCCGGGGCCGCCCTCCTGGTCAACGGCCTCACCCTGCTCGGGCGCGTGCCCGGCCGGGACAGCGGCGTGTTCAACGTCCTGGTCGGCGGTCTGCAGCTCGTCCTCTGCGTGGCCGTGGCCGTGTCAGCCGACGGTTCCCTGCCCATCCTCTTCGGGATCTCGGGCACCTTCTTGTTCGGCATCACGTACCTCTACGTCGGCGTGGACTCCCTCCTCGGCCTCGGCGCCGTGGGCCTGGGCTGGTTCTGCGGCCTGGTCGCCGCTCTCGCCGTCGCCTTCGCGGTCCTCCACGTCGCGGACGACCCTTTCCTCGCCGTGCTCTGGACGGGATGGGCGGCGCTCTGGGCACTGTTCTTCGTCCTGCTCGCCCTCGGCCGATCAGCGATCAGCACCTACACCGGGTGGGCCCTCGTCCTCGCGAGCCAGGTGACCACCACGGTCCCCGCGCTCCTCGGCCTCACCGGGCACTGGCCGACCGGCTCGGTCGCCACGACGGCTGCACTCCTGGCGCTCGTCGGGGTGTTCGGCGGCGCCGTCCTGCTCACCCGCCGAGCCGCCACACGTCCCCAGCCGGAACACACGCCTGCCCCTGCCGCTGCCTGACCCACCAGAACGGAACCGAGACCCATGACCACGACGACCACCACCTCCACCACGTCCGTCACCACGGCGTCACCCACCGACGACGCCCTGTCCGCGCGTTTCCGCCCGCTCTTCGACCGCATCGCCGCCGGTGCCGCGGAACGCGACCGTGAGCACCGCCTCCCCGTGGCCGAGATCCGCGAGCTCGCCGACGCGGGCTTCGGAGCCCTCCGTGTCCCCGTCGAGTTCGGGGGCTCCGGCGCCACCCTCCCGCAGCTGTTCGAGTTGCTCACCGAGCTCGCGGCGGCGGACAGCAACATCCCCCAGGCCTTGCGCGGCCACTTCGCTCTCGTCGAGGACCGCCTCGTCGCCCGGTCCGGACCGCGCGACGTCTGGCTCGAACGGTTCGGCCGCGGCGAGATCGCCGGGAACTCCTGGACCGAAGTGGGCACGGTGCAGGTCGGCGACGTCGCGACGAAGGTCAGCCCGGACCCGGACGGCGGATTCCGCATCACCGGGCAGAAGTACTACTCCACCGGCAGCATCTTCGCCGACTGGATCGACACGTACGCCGAACGCACGGACACCGGCGACCGGGTCATCGCGATCGTCGACGCCCGCCAGGAAGGCGTCACCCACACCGACGACTGGGACGGGTTCGGGCAGCGGACGACGGGGTCGGGCACGAGCACCTTCCGAGATGCTCGTGTCGGTGCCGACGACGTCGTGCTCTTCGACGAGCGATTCAAGTACCAGACGGCCTTCTACCAGGCCGTGCTGCTGAGCGTCCTCGCCGGCTCCGTCGTGGCAGCCGAGCGGGACATCGCGTTCGAGGTCAGGAACCGCACCCGGGTGTTCTCCCACGGCAACGCCGACACGTTCGCCGCCGACCCGCAGATCCTGCAGGTCGTCGGCGAGGTCTCAGCCGCCGGCTTCGCCGCACGGGCGGTCGTCGACCGCGCCGCCCAGGCCCTCCAGGGCGCCTACGAGGGTGCCTTCCTGGACGAGTCCGAGGACGAGCGGCGGAACGACCGCGCCGAACTCGCCACCGCGCAGGCCCAGGTCGCACTGACATCGCTCGCGACCCAGGCGACCTCGCACCTGTTCGACGCGCTGGCGGCATCCGGCGTGAGCACCACGAAGAACCTGGACCGGCACTGGCGAAACGCCCGGACCGCCGGCAGCCACAACCCGTGGGTGTTCAAAGCACGCATCGTCGGCGACCACGCCGTCAACGACGTCCAGCCGCCACGGGTCTGGGCCATCGGCGCGACCCGCCGCTGATCTCAGAAGACGAGCACCGAGGACGAGAAAAGCCCTGCCGCGTAGGGCAGGGCTCTTCGGGTCCGCACCGAAGGCGCACGCCGCCGGAGGCGGCCAGACAAGCACCAAAGACGAGGAAAGCCCCTGCCGTGTTGGGCAGGGGCTTTCGAGTCTGTGCGCCTGGAGGGACTCGAACCCCCAACCTTCTGATCCGTAGTCAGATGCTCTATCCGTTGAGCTACAGGCGCGTTTCGCTGGCCGATTGGCCAGAGGAAACACTACACGAGGGAGGCGCGGGGCGCGAATCGAGGCCGACCCGCGCCTCCTCGGGTCGTGTCAGTAGGTGTGTTTGCCTTCGCCGTCGCCCTTGTAGTCGCCGATCAGCTCGTCGACCTGGCCGGCCTCGGCCTGGCCGGGCTGGCGGGTGGGGACGGCGTCGTCGGCCGGTCCGTCGTCGAGCGAACGGGAGCCGGTGCCGCCGTCGGGGTGGTTCTCGCTGGTGATCTCGACGGGGCGGTCGTCCCGCTCTCCGACGGTGTGGTCGCCGTGACCCTCGCCACTGCTGTTGCCACGACGCTCGAGGTCGGTCTCGTCGGTGCCGTGCGGGTCGTCCGGGGTCTTCGTCATCGGGTTCCTCCTGCGCGCCGGACTGTCCGGCGGTCGTGCTCCGAGCATGCGCCGCGGGTCCGACCTCCGCCCGCGACACCCACCACACTCACGGCTCGAACGGTTGGTCGGCCCGCCCACGCCCTCGTCGAGAACCACAACGACTCTTGCGCAACGGATCTTGTGCACCTATCGTCGACTCCATGTCCCCCCGAGAGACCTCCCGCAGCACCCTCACCGACGCCGCCTCGATGCGCGTGCTCGCCCATCCGACCCGGTTGCGCCTCCTCGGTCTGCTGCGCGAACGCGGCGCGCAGACGGCCGCCCAGCTCGGCGACGCCGTCGACGAGGCCCCGGGGACGATCAGCTACCACCTCTCGAAACTCGCCTCGATCGACCTGATCGAGGCGGCCGAGCCGCAGACCACCGACCGGCGCGAGCGCTGGTGGCAGGCCACCGCGCAGCTCACCAGTTGGGAGCCCGCCGAGTTGCTCGACGACCCCGACCGCCTCGTCGCCTCGTCCGCGCTGCAGAAGTCGATCGGCCAGGCCTACGCCGCCCGCTTCGGCGAGTACGTCGACGCGATGCCCACCCTGCCTCGCGAGTGGATCGCGGCCGGGGCGAGCGGCGACCGCAGCCTGCGCCTCACCACGACCGAGCTCGCCGCCCTGCGCCGCGACCTCGAGGGCGTCGTCGACCGCTGGCTCGACGTCAGCGCCGCCCACGACCCGGCGGCCGACGACGGCGCCGCGCCGGTCGTGCTCGTCTACCAGGCCTACCGCCGCCCCTGAGGCGCGTCGTGAGCGAGAGCACGCCGGCCGAGGAGGCGCGGGGCACCGACAGCGCCACTCGCGGCGGTCGTCCGGCCCGGCCCCGCGGCGGGCGCACGGGTCACACCGTCCGCACCGGGCGCACCGACCGGGTAGCCCTGTCGTCCCTCGTCGCGGCCCACGCGATCTCACAGACGGGCAACGTCGTCACGGCCTTCGCCGTGCCCTTCTACGTCCTGGGTCTCGGCGGGTCGGGGGCCGAGGTCGGGCTCGCGGCGGCGTTCGCGACGGCCCCGGTGATCATCGGCGGCCCGCTCGGGGGCGTCGTCGTCGACCGGGTCGGGCACCGGCGGGCCGCGATCGTCGCCGACCTCGTGAGTGGCGCCTCCGTCCTCGCGATGCCCGTGCTCGCGCTCACCGTCGGGCTGCCGTTCTGGGCCCTGCTCGCGCTCGTCTTCGTCGGCGGCCTGCTCGACAGCCCCGGACAGACGGCGCGCCGGGTGATGCTGCCCGCGCTGACCGAGCGGGCCGGAGTCCGCATCGAACGCAGCGTGGGGCTCCTCGACGGGTCCGAGCGCTTCGCCAAGCTGATCGGGGCGTCGATCGCCGGGCTCCTCGTCGCCGCCGTCGGACCGGTCGCGTCCCTGTTCGTCAACGCCGCCACCTTCGCCGTCTCGGCGGCCCTGACCGGGGCACTCGTCCCGGTGTCGGGTCCGGCACGGACCGGATCACCGAATCCGAGAGACGACCACCCGACCGACGCCACCGACGCGACCGAGCCGACCCGCGCCTCCTACCGGTCCGACCTCGTCGAGGGCGCCCGCTTCGTCGTCCGCGACCCGCTGATGCGGCTGATCGTCGCGCTCGTGCTGACCACGAACCTGCTCGACGCCGCACGCGGGTCGACCCTGCTGCCCCTCTACGCGAACGACCGACTCGGAGGCGCGGCCGCCCTGGGACTACTCGTCGCCACCATGGGCGGGTGCGCCCTCGCCGGCAACGTCGCCTTCGGTTTCGTCGCCCACCGGGTGCCGCGCCGCCTCACCTTCGTCGCCTGCTTCACCCTCGCCGGCGGGCCGTCGAGCCTGGCGTTCGCCCTCGGCGCCCCGCTGCCGGTGCTGGTCGCCGCGACCGCGCTCTCGGGTCTCGCCGCCGGCGCCCTCAACCCGATCCTCGGCACGGTGCAGCTCGAGCGCACCCCCGAGCACCTCCGCGGGCGGGTCTTCGGACTGGTCACCGCGGGAGCCTGGGCCGGCATCCCGGCCGGCGCCCTGCTCGGCGGGGTCGCGGCCGACACGATCGGGCTGACGGTCGCGTTCGGCATCGTCGCCGTGGTCTACACGACCGTCACGCTCGCCCCGCTCACCGGCGGTCACTGGCGACTGATGGAGCGTCGGGGCCCGACCGGCGGCCGGCCACCTGCACCCTCGCTGTGAGTCGGGGCGGCCCCGGCGCATCGGCAGGTCGGACCGAGCCTGTTTCCAGGCGACGTGTAGTTAGCTCGTCCGGTGACTGCTCACCCGACCCTCTCGACGACGCCTGCCGTCCGTCGACGGGTCACGGGTCGTTGGGTGGTCGCGTCGTCGGCCTCGCTCGTCGTGCTGGCAGGCGTGTACACGATCGCGGTCCTCACCGAGACCGGCCAGTCCATCGAGGACAGCATCCTCCGCTCGGTCGACGGCACCACGTTGTTGCAGTCCGGGGTCGCGCTCGACGCCATCTCTCCCCCGGCCGTGCTGCTGGTCGTCGCCCTCACGATGGTGGTGGCGTTCCTCCGCCGCCGGCCCGGGTCGGCCGTCCAGGCGGGCGTGCTGATCATCGGCGCGACGGTCACCACCCAGGTGCTCAAGCAGCTCGCGCCCCGTCCCGAGCTGACGGGCGAGCTCTACGGCAACAGCTTCCCCAGCGGGCACGTCACGGTCGCCGTCGCCGCCGTCCTGGCGATCATGACCACCTTCGGCCGGCACGCCCGGCCCCTGTTCTACATGGTCGGTGCGGCGTTCGCGGCCGTCGTCGCCGAGCAGACCGTCGCCTTCGGCTGGCACCGCTGCAGCGACGTCGTCGGCGCCTGCGCCGTGGCCCTGCTCTGGCTCGGCCTCGTCCGCATCGCCGCCGCCCGCCTCTCACGTGACCCTCGCGGCCGCGACGACGTGGGCCCCCGGTCGCACGGGGCCACCTCGGTGGTGCTCGGCCTCGCCTTGGTCGTCTGCCTCACCCTGTCGGGCGCGATCTGGAGCATCGGCATCGGCTCCGACATGAGCCTCACGACCTCGACCGGCCAAGGGGTGCTGATGGGCGCGCGCCTCGCCGCGGCCGGCGTCGTCCTCGTCACGTGCTGGATCGCCTGGAAGCTCGACCGCAAGGCCTGACGCGCACGTGGCCCGATCGGCTCAGCCCGCGGCGCCGGTCCCGAACAACAGCCCCAGCAGGTAGGTCACGGCGGCCGCCCCGAACCCGATGCCGAGCTGGCGCAGCGCCCGCCTGACCGGGCTCGCCCCCGACAGCAACCCGACGACGGCGCCCGTGCCGAGCAGCGCGACGCCGACCAGCGCCGACGCCACGACGACCGCCACGAGCCCGGACAGCCCGAACAGGTAGGGCAGCACGGCGACCACGGCCCCGGACGCGAAGAAGCAGAAGCTCGAGGCGGCAGCGCCGAAGGCCGTGCCGAGGGTCTCGTGGGTGGCGGGCTCGTCGGCCGAGCGCGCCTCCTGGTCCGGGGCGTCCGCCCAGCCGGCCGTGGCGGCGCCCGGCGCGGCCCCCGCAGGAGGCGCGCTCGGCGACGAGGCCACTCGCCCCGCGCCCGCGAGCACCTCCCGCGCGTGGGTCTCGGCCTCGTCGGGCGACATGCCCCGTGCCCGGTAGACCAGCGCCAGCTCGTTCGCGTCGACGTCGAGGTCGGGCAGCACGTGTCGCGCCGTCGGGTCGGGGGTGGAGGCGTCGAGCAGCTCGCGCTGCGACCGCACCGAGACGTACTCGCCCGCCCCCATCGACAACGCCCCGGCGAGCAGACCCGACAGCCCGGTCAGCAGCACCACGTGGTTCGAGACGCCCGAGGCGCTGATGCCGAGCACGAGCGCCAGGTTGCTGACCAGGCCGTCGTTCGCCCCGAACACGGCCGCGCGGAACGACCCCGACAGGCGGTTGCGTCCGCGCTCGGCCAGGCCGCGCACGACCTCGCCGTGGATGCGTTCGTCGGCGGCCATCGCGTCGGTGGCGTCGGCGTCGGTCGCGTAGGGCGACCGTGCCTCCGCGCTCTGCACGAGGGCCAGCACGAAGATCGAGCCGAAGCGCCGGGCGAGCACCCCGAGCACGCGGGTGCGCAGGTCGGTGCGGGCCGGACGCCCGACGTCGGCGCCGAGCAGGTCCACCCAGTGCTGTGCGTGGCGGCCCTCGGCGTCGGCCAGGGCGACGAGGATCGCACGCTCCTCGCCGTCCCGGCGGCGGGCGAGGTCGCGGTAGGTCGACTCCTCGGCGCGCTCGTCGGCGAGGTAACGCCGCCAGCGACGCAGGTCGGCGGGGGTGCGGGTGCTCGTGCCGCCGCTGGTGCGGGTGCTGCTCGTGGGCATGGGGACAGTATCGGCCGCGAGTACGGTCGAGCGGTGACCACACCCCGGCCCCGCTACCTCGGCGTCGACCTCGCCTGGCGCGACTCGACGCCCGAGCGCCCCGCGAACGAGACCGGCCTGGCCGTGATCGACGCCGACGGCACGGTGCTCGACGCCGGCTGGGCGCGCGGCGTCGACGAGGTCGAGGCCTGGGTCCGTCGCTGGTCGACGCCCGGCTCCGTCGTCGCGGTCGACGCCCCCGTGCTCGTGCCGAACGCCACGGGCATGCGGGCGAGCGAACGCCTCGTGGCGCGGGCCTACGGTCGCTGGCACGTGTCGGCCAACGCGAGCAGCGCCTCCCTGCCCTGGCTCGGCGGGCGCACCCTCGGCGAGCGCCTCGAGCGTGCCGGCGGCGTCTACGACGACGGCGTCGTGCCGGTGGCGGCCGACGCGGTGGGGCACTTCGAGTGCTACCCGTACACGACGCTCGTCGGCATGACCGAGCTCGCCTACGACGACAAGCGTCCCCGCTACAAGCGACCCGACCTCACCCTGCCGAAGGAGGCGCGGCGCGAGGCCCGCGCGGCGGCCTGCGACGAGCTGCTGCATCGGCTGGGCGGGCTGGCCCGGGCCGAGGTGCCGTTGCGCCTCGACTCGCACCCGGTGTCGGCGGCGCTGCTCGAGGAGCCCTCGCCGCTGGTCGACCGGGCCTACAAACACCGCGAGGACCTGCTCGACGCACTGGTCTGCGCCTGGACGGCGGCGCTCCGCGCGCGGACGCCCGAGCGCCTGCAGGTGCTCGGCGTCGACACCGAGCCGGACGACCGCGGGAGGCGCGCGACGCTGATCTCACCGGCCCGCCCCGAGCAGCGCCTCGGCCCCGCCCCCGTGGCGCGGGTC